>DATDNV010000161.1:0-9732 GCA_036518075.1 Thermoanaerobaculia bacterium | reverse complement strand
TTGCCGGCAAGATCGGCCGAATCGCTCCCGGCCTCGAGGCCGATCTGATCGCGGTGGACGGTGACCCCGAGAAGGACATCACGGCGCTTCTGCGCGTGCGCTTCGTGATGAAGGGCGGTGTCGTGTACCGAAATGAAGCCGCGTCGGCCGCGGAAGTCCTAAGTCCGAAGTACTAAGTCCTGAGTCCCAAGCCTGACTCGATTATATCAGGCCTGACATAATACGTTTGGACTTCGGGTTAACGGCGTTCTTCGAACGGCATTGCCTATTGCCGTGGGTCTGTCTCGGGTGGTCGGCTCGGACTTCGGACGGACTTGCTATGCCAGTGCGATCGCGTCGATCTCGACGAGGACCTCCTTGGGAAGGCGCGACGCTTCGACGGTCGTGCGCGCCGGCGGCTCGGAGGGAAAGTAACGCTCGTAAAGCTCGTTGAACCTTCCAAAGTCGTCCAGGTTCTTCAGAAACACGCCGACCTTGACCACCTTCTCCAGGCTGGTTCCGGCGGCGTGCAGGACGGCCGAGAGATTCTCGAAGACGCGCTTCGTCTGGACCAGGATGTCTCCGGGCACTACCGCGCGCGACTCGGGATCGACCGGCACCTGTCCCGCGACGAACACGAACCCGTTGGCCCGAATCGCCTGCGAGAACGGCCCGATTTTCGACGGCGCGTTCCTGGTCTCGATCACTTCGCGCATCTTCCCTCCCTGAATCGGGAGACGGTCCTCAGACCCTCTCCACGATCGCTCTCTTCACCTCGTCAATGTGCTTCTCGTTGCGCTTGTAGAAGGTCCATTGTCGGATCCGCTTGCCGCGGATCAGATTCGCCTGCGCGAGAACCTTTAAGTGCTCGCTCGCGGTGGGCTGGCTCACGCGGAGCTTGCGTGCGATCAGAACCCCGCAGACCCCGTCCCGGGCGAGGTCTCCGTAGACCTGAGGCGGGAAATGGGCGCGCGGCCGCTTGAGCCATTCCAGAATCTGAAGCCTTCGGTCATTTGCCATCGCCCGGATCGGAGCCTCCAGCGAAATTGGCATATTGCAAATTAGCCAATTCCCTAATTAAATGTCAAGCGATGAGCGCCCAAACCGATGGTCCGGCCGCCGCTCTCGCGATCCGCCGGCAGGGGATCGCGGAAATCGAGCCGGTCATCCGCCCTTACGTTCGGCGGACACCCGTGCTCGAGGTCGACGCGGCCGACTTTGGTCTGTCGGGCTCGCCGATCGCCTTCAAGCTCGAGTCCTTCCAGCACGCCGGGTCGTTCAAGACCCGCGGGGCGTTCGCGAATCTGCTGCGGCGTCCCATCCCGCCGGCGGGCGTCGTCGCCGCATCGGGGGGGAATCACGGAGCGGCGGTGGCGAGCGCGGCGAAGAGGCTCGGAATCCCGGCGAAGATTTTCGTTCCGCGAGTCTCCTCTCCCGCGAAGATCGAGCGAATTCGGGAGATGGGTGCCGATCTGACGATCGTGGGAGAGCGGTATGCCGAGGCTCTGGCGGCGAGCGAGCGCTGGGCATCGGAGTCGGGCGCGCTCGCGATTCATGCCTTCGATCAGGTCGAGACGATTCTCGGTCAGGGGACACTGGCGCTCGAGCTTTCAGAGCAGATGCCGGAGCTCGACACGGTCCTCGTCGGCGTCGGCGGCGGAGGACTGATCGCGGGCATCGCGGCCTGGCAGGAGGGTCGTGTTCGCGTCGTGGGCGTCGAGCCCGATGGCGCGCCGACCCTCACGCGCGCCTTCGAGGCCGGCCGTCCGGTGGACGCGCCGACCGGAAGCATCGCCGCCGATTCGCTCGCTCCGGCGCGGGTCGGAGAGCTCGTGTTTCCGATCGCGCGCCGCTGGGTCGAGCGCGTCGTACTGGTCGAAGACGACGACATCCGCGGCGCGCAGCAGGCGCTGTGGAGAAACCTGAGGGTCGTTGCCGAACCCGGAGGCGCGGCCGCGTTTGCGGCGCTGCTCTCCGGACGGTACCTCACGAAACCGAAAGAGCGCATCGGCGTCGTGGTCTCGGGCGGCAACACGGCCGCGGTCGATTTCGGCCGATAGGCGGTCTCGCTCCCGAGCCTTCCTTCCTAAGACTGGTGGCTCCCGCCTCTCTTTAGCTTCTTCTGATGTTGCGCAGCCTCACGCGACTCAAGGGTTTGACCTCCGAGCTCGAGGCTGTTCCGGTTCCTACCCACGCCGTGGCAACGCGATTGCTCCTCCTCACTTTGGGACGAAGGGCTCGCTGCGGAAAGAGAGGAGCTGCATGTCGCTCAAGAAACTCTTGCTGATCGCCGCGCTCGTCCTTCTCGCCCTCATTCCCTGGGCATGCGGTGGCGGGGGATATTCGTCGCCGACTTCACCCAACATGAGCACGCCCGGGCCCGGCCCGACGCCGACAGCGACGAGGTACTAAAGGAAGCGGAGAATGGAAAGCGGAGAATGGAGAGTGGCGTTTGACTCTGAACTCTCCGCTCTTCAATCTCCACTTTTCACTCTCAATCTCTAGTTGTCCTCGTACGGACTGGCGCCGAGGGGCTCGCCCCTGGCTTCCTTGTACGCGCGGGCGCTGGCCGGCGCGACGAAGTAGCTGTCGAAGTCGGAGGCTCGCTGCTTGTCGCCTCCCGCCATCTTCTCCTTGAAGCTTTCGAGATCGAGCGCCTTGCGCGTGTCCTCCAGAGACAACCCGCGCTCGACCGAACCGCGCACCTGGCGAACGAGTGATTCGATCAACTCGGTCTCGAGAGCGAGGTAGTTCTTGTCGCGCTGGATCCGGCCGTGGCCGGGGATGATGACTTCGGCGTCGAGCGCGGCGAGCTTCCTGTTGGCGGCGATCCAGTCGCTCATGTAGGAGCCATGGGCGTAGGGAACGGGCGAGACGATCATGTCTCCAGCGGCGACGACCTTCTCCTTCGGGAGGTAGACGACGGTGTCGCCGCGGGTGTTGGCGCGGCCGAAGTGGAGCAGTCGAATCTCGCGCGAGCCCCGGTAAAGAGTCAGCGAGGTATCGAACGTCATGTTTGGCAGGATGGGATGAAGCGTCGGGAGCTCCTCGATCTCCCGGCGGATCCGCGCGGCAATGCGCTGGAGCCGCCCCTTCGCCTCGGGCGAAAGAGTCGCCGCGCCGGGCGTGTCCGATTTCAGACGCTCTTCGATCTGCGCGACGTAGGCCGGGTAGTCCTTCTGGTAACCCGGGAGGTTCCGCGGAAGGGAGATCGTGAGCATGTCCTCGCGCGCGTTTTGGTGCGCGACGATCTCGAGGCCGGGAAAGGCCTCCGCAAAGGCCTGGTTTCCGTAGACGTGATCGTCGTGCCAGTGCGTATGAACGAGCGTGCGCACCGGCTTGTCGGTGAGCGCCCGCACGACCGCGATGATCTTTCGCGCCTGGCTCGGCATTCGCGTCGCGTCCACGACCACGACGTCGTCGTCGTTGATGATGATGACCGAGTTGCCGTGTCCCGGCTGCTCGTCCGGATGCTGAGAACGCAGGACGGCGTAGACGCCGCTGGCGACCGGAACGACTTCGATCTCCGGGTCGCTCGGAATCGCTGGGCGAGCCCGGTCCTGCGCGAAGAGAGCCCGCACGGCGAGGCAGAGCACGACGGCTGCGGGGAGAAGGCTTCTTCGGTTCATGATCGGGTCGGCACCCTAGCAGACGGTCCGAAGAGGCGCTGCCGTCCTTCTTTTCCCGGCGCTCGTCCCGAAAGCATCCGCCGAAACCTTTCCGAGCCGGCGGCGTATCTATCCGTTGCAGATATATCCGATGTGGATATAGTAGCCGCATGCGACACGAAATCGAACCGAGCTCCCTTCTTCCTCTTCCGCCGGCGACCTTTCACATCCTGATCGCGATCGCCGAGGAGGATCGCCACGGCTACGCCATCATTCAGGAGGTCGCGGCGCGGACACGAGGCGAAGTCCGGCTCGGCGCGGGCACGCTGTATCGGTCGATCCAGCGCATGCTCGAACAGGGACTGATCATCGAAGTTCGGGAACGACCCGCTCCGGAACAGGACGACGAGCGGCGCCGCTACTATCGGATCACCGAGTTCGGCCGGGACGTGGCGAAGGCGGAAGCGCGCCGCCTCGCGCAATTGGTGAGGCTCGCCCGGGCCAGCGGCTTCGTTGCGCCTCAGGGCTGATGCGTTTCTATCGCGCGCTCCTGCGTCTCTATCCTTCGTCCTTTCGAGGAGAGTACGGACAGGAGATGTGCGCGATCTTTGCGGACAGGCTGCGCGGGAAGCGGGGTTTCCTCGCGACACGGCGTCTGGAGATCGATGCTCTCGCGGACGTCCTGCCCAACGCGATCCGTTCACACATGGACCTGCTCCGGCAGGATCTGCGCTACACGGCGCGCGGGCTCACCGGCGCATGGGGATTCACGGTGACCGCGATTCTGGTGGTCGCGCTCGGGATCGGGGCGACGACCGCCGCGTTTTCCATCACCGACCACGTCTTGATCCGTCCGCTCCCGTTTCCGCGGTCGCAGGACTTGATCGCGCTCTGGGAAAACCAGCCGCACCGAGGCATTTCGAGGATGGAACTGTCGCCCGGCAACTTTCGCGACTGGAAACGGCTCTCCACCTCCTTCGAATCGATGGGAGCGTGCTCCACCTTCTCGATGAACCTCGTCGGCACCGGCTCGCCGGAGCGGCTCGACATGGCTTACGTGACCTGGGATCTGTTTCCGACGCTCGGTGTCGCGGCGTCGGCCGGACGCATCTTCACGGCAGGGGACGACTCGCCGGGCGCGCCCGGAACGGTGATTCTGTCGGATCGGCTGTGGAGGTCGCTTTTTGTGGCGGACCCCCACGTTCTCGGGCGCAAGGTGATTTTGAACGGCGACCCGTACGAAGTCATCGGCATCATGCCGGGGTCCTTCCGGTATCCGGAGCGGGAAACGCAGTTCTGGACGCCCTTCCGGTTCGCCGAGGACGCGTTCACCGATCGGACCAACACCTATCTCAGCGTCGTCGGGCGGCTCCGGCGCGGCGTCTCGCTCGCGCGCGCCCGCGCCGAGATGCAGGTCGTCGCGAAGGAGGTCGAGCGCGAGCATCCGAAGGAAAATGCGCGCACGGGCGCGACGGTGGGTCGTCTGCACGACGAGCTTTCGAGGCAATCGCGACTCCTGCTGACCGTTCTCTTCGCCGCCTCCCTCGGCGTTCTCCTGATCTCCTGCACGAATCTCGCGAATCTCCTTCTGGTCCGGGCGCTCGGACGCCGCCACGAGTTTGCGGTGCGGCTCGCACTGGGGGCGGGCCGAGAGAGAGTGATCCGGCAGCTCGTGACCGAGAGTCTCGTCATCGCCGTCGTGGGCGGCGCGCTGGGCGTCGGCCTGGCTCTGGCGGCCGGACCGCTGATGGTCAAGCTCGTCCCCGACGCGCTGCCGATCGCCCAGACCCCCCCGGTCGATCTCCGGCTCCTCGGTTTCGCCGCCTTCGTGACGGTCGCGACGGCGCTGGCCTTCGGCGTCCTGCCCGCGATTCGAGTCTGTGGCGAAGCAGCATCCGCGGGTCTCCAGGCCGCCGCGCGCGCCGGAGAGGGACGCCGGACCGAAGCGCTGCGCGGAGCTCTCGTGATCGCGGAAGTGGCGGCGTCGGTCGCGCTTCTGATCGGCTCGGGTCTGCTGATTCGGGCCCTCTGGAGGTTGAAGGACGTCGACCCGGGATTTCGGTCCGACGGCGTGCTCGCGCTGCGCACCGAGCTGCCGCTGCCCAAATACGAGAAGACCGATCTCCGCATCCGGTTCTATGACCAGGTGCTCTCGGAGGTGCGAGGGCTTCCCGGCGTTTCGGGCGCCGGGTACGTCAGCGCGTTGCCGATGCTCTGGCGCGGCGGGATCTGGCCGATCTCGCTGGCCGGGGAGCCGCCCGATCCCGCCGACGCGCGCATGGTCAGCGTCCGCTACGTCACGCCCGGCTATTTCATGGCGATGAAGATCCCGCTGCTCGCCGGTCGCGACGTCGCCTCCACCGATACGCAGAAATCGCCGTTCGTCGCGGTCGTCTCCGAGTCCTTCGTTCGCCGCTGGTGGCCGGGGGAAAATCCGATCGCCAGAGGATTCCGGGTCGCGAGCGATGACCGAAGGGTCGTCGGAGTCGCGGGGGACGTGCGGGTGCGCGGACTCGAGCGAGAGAGCGAACCGCAGGTTTATTTGCCCGCGCCGCAAGTGGCCGACGGCGACATCATCGGTTACATCCCGAAGGATCTCGTCGTCCGCTCGAGCGTCGCCACGTCGACGCTCCTGCCGTCGATTCGCGCGATCGTCGAAAAAGCCGATCCCCAGCAGCCGATCTCGGACGTGCGCATGGTCGCGGAAATCCTGGAGGCGGAGACCGCGCCCCGATCGGTGCAGGCCCGGGTTCTCGCCGGATTTGCCGCGACCGCGCTGGTGCTCGCGGGCGTCGGCATTCACGGTCTGCTCGCCTTCGGCGTCTCGCAGCGCACGCGCGAAATCGGCGTGCGTCTGGCGCTCGGCGCGCAGTCGAGCGAGATCCTGTCGATGGTGCTTCGCCGGGGCATCCTGCTGGCCACTGCCGGGATCGCCGCAGGCGTGACGATCGCTTACGGGGCCGGCCACGCGATGAAAGCGCTTCTCGCCGGGGTCAGTCCCGCGGACGCGGCGACGTTCGCCGCCGCCGGCGCGGCCTCGTTCTCGATGGTGATTCTGGGCTGCCTGTTTCCGGCGCTCCGGGCCGTGCGCATCAGCCCCATGACCGCGATCCGCTCGGAGTAGAGTCTTCTCGCGAAGGGGACTCCGGCCCGGGTGGATTCGCGCCGCCCCCTTTCGTTTTCGAGCCGGCGAGATACGATCTCGGCCTCGCCATGGAGGCCGACATGAAGACCCGGCGTGCTCTTCCGGCAGTTCTCCTTCTTTCCGCGGCGGCGGTTGTCGTCGCAGCGACCAACAAGCCTTCGCTCCACGCGAAGAAGTGGCTCGCGATCACGGGTAAGCCGCTGGCCGCGACGGCCGGCGCGATGATCGCTGCGACCTGCACCATGTGGGACACGCTGTCCTGGGGGGGAGAGACACAGGCGCTGATCTACGACCCGCACGCCAAGAAAGTGATCGGGATCAACGCGCTCGGCGTCGCTCCGACCGGGGCGACTCCGGAGTTCTTTCAATCCAAGGGGATGCCCTACCCGCCCGAATACGGGCCGCTTGCCGCCGTGACCCCCGGAACGCCGGGCGGGATCATGGTGATGCTGGCGAACTACGGAAAGCTTTCGCTCGCGGAAGTCCTCGCGCCGGCGATCGACATGGCGGACGGTTATCCGGTCGAGCAGCAGCACATCGGCACGGTCAAACGCCAGCGCGACTGGTTGCTTCAGTGGCCGGAGTCGCGCCGCATCCTTCTGCCGCACCCGGGCGACCAGCCTCCGGAGCCGGGCGAGATCTTTCGTCAGCCGGATCTCGCGGCGACGCTTCGCAAGCTCGTGGAGGCCGAGGCGGCGGCGCGGAAGGCCGGCAAGTCTCGCAAGGACGCGATCCTCGCGGCGTACGACCGGTTCTACAAGGGCGACATCGCGAAAGAGTTTGTCCGCGGCTCTCAGGAGGTCGGAGGCCTTCACACGCTGGACGATCTGGCGAAGTGGAAGGTCAAGATCGAAGAGCCGGTCCAGACGACGTACAAAGGCATCACGGTCTACAAGCTCGACGTCTGGACTCAGGGACCCGCGATGCTCCAGGCTCTGAACATCCTCGAGGGCCAGGACTTGAAATCGATGGGCTACAACAGCGCACGCTACATCCACGCGCTCTATCAGGCGATGAACCTCGCGTTCGCGGACCGCGATTTCTATTACGGCGACCCGTCGTACTCTCCCGCTCCGCCCGTCGCTGGGTTGCTCTCCAAGGAGTACGCGCAGGCGCGCGCGAAGACGATCGACTGGTCCAAGAACGATCCCAAGGTGAAGCCCGGCGATCCGTACCCTTTTCAGCACGGGACGAACCCGTATGCGGATCTGCTCGCCAAGTGGCCTCCGCCGCCCAAGCAGACGACGGGCGAACACACCGCCCAGACAGGAGCGTCGCTCTCGATGCCAGGCGGTTTCGACACGCGTTCGTTCGAAGAAGCGTTCTACGCCGGCACCACCTCGGTCGAAGCCGCGGACGCGGAGGGCTGGGTCGTCTCCGTGACGCCGTCGGGCGGCTGGGTGCCGGCCGTCATCGCGGGCAAGACCGGGATCGGCATGAGCCAGCGCATGCAGAGCTTCGTCGTCGACAAGGCGGAAGATCCCTTCAACGTGCTCGAACCGGGGAAGCGTCCGCGCGTGACGCTGACGCCGACGCTGGCGTTCAAGGACGGGAAGCCGTACCTCTGCTTCTCGGTCCAGGGCGGCGATTCCCAGGATCAGAACCTGCTGCAGTTTTTCTTGAACGTCGTCGAGTTCGGGATGACGCCGCAGGAGGCGACCGAGGCGGCGAACATCAACAGCTACCAGATGCACAGCTCCTTCGGCAATCACGCGTCGCGCCCGGGCGCGATGATGATCCATCCGAGCCTTCCGCCTTACGTGCGCGCGGAGCTCGTGAAAATGGGCTACAAGCTCGAAGTGGTCGCGAAGACCAGCGGCCCGATCAACGCGATTCTCCTCGACCAGGCCCACGGCACCATGTGGGGCGGCTCGAGCGACCACGGTGAGGACTACGGAATCGGCTGGTAGGGGCGCCTCCCAACGTTTCACGTTCCTTGGTTCGTGGCGCGCGAAGTCTCTGCGGTCTTGGCTCCCGTCTAGAAAGTTTGCAGCGCCGGTCGCGGAGCGACCGCCGACTCTGTAGCGAGGCCGGGCTAGCGCTCGCGAGCCGCAGTCATCGTTCGGCTGCCCGGCCTCGGAAGAGAATGTTCAAAGTTACCTCGGCGAGGTGAGTGCCGGGGCCAGACTCGAAAAAGCTAGAGCGACAGTTACCCGCCTGCGATCGCTCCGATGACGAGGAACGGTTCCTGGCCGCTGGCTACCTCGGCCGGCAGCGCGGCGTCGGGCGATTCATGGGAAAGATCCTGGCCGCAGGCGAAGAATCTCAGGAACGCGCGGCGCTCGCGGGTGACGTGGTCGCGGATGGCCCCTTTCAGCATCGGGTAGCGAGCCTCGAGCGCGTCGAGGACCGCCCGTTGGGTCACGTCGCCTTCGACCTCGATCGTCACCTCTCCCTTGACCTTCGCCAGCGTCCGCAGATGGGGCGGCAGCTCGACTCGAATCATCCGAGCGTCTGGACTTCGACCGACAGAACAGGCGGAAGATCGCGGACGATCGGAGCCCAGTTGTTCCCCGCGTCCGCCGAAGCGTAGACCTGACCGCCGCTCGTTCCGAAGTAGACGCCGCAGGGATCGAGTGTGTCGACCGCCATCGCGTCCCGCAGAACGTTGACGTAGCAGTCTTTCTGGGGAAGACCTTTCGTCAGCGGCTCCCAGTCGTTTCCCCCGGTCCGGCTCCGGTAGACGCGGAGCTTGCCGTCGTGAACGAAGTGCTCGGAGTCGCTCTTGATCGGAACGACGTAGATCGTGTCCGGGTCGTTCGAGTTCACGTCGATGACGAAACCGAAGTCGGTCGGCAGGTTGCCGCTGATCTCCGTCCAATTTTCGCCGGCATCGTCCGTTCGCAGGACGTCCCAGTGCTTTTGCATGAAGAGAACGTTCGGACGAGCCGGGTGCATCGCGACGTGGTGAACGCAATGGCCGACTTCGGCGGTCGGGTTGGGAATGTATCGAGAGTTCAAACCGCGGTTGAT
This sequence comes from Thermoanaerobaculia bacterium, assembly GCA_036518075.1. Taxonomy (GTDB): domain Bacteria; phylum Acidobacteriota; class Thermoanaerobaculia; order UBA5066; family Gp7-AA6; genus DATDNV01. Next base: position 27 of record DATDNV010000161.1, on the reverse strand, counting down.
CGGCTTCCAGGTCTTTCCGCCGTCGTC
>DATDNV010000160.1:0-3579 GCA_036518075.1 Thermoanaerobaculia bacterium | reverse complement strand
CATCCTCAGTCCTCGGTCCTCAGTCAAGCTGAGTCTCACGTCCCCCGATAAGTCGAGTACCCGTACGGCGAGAGAAGGAGCGGCACGTGGTAATGCTGCGACGGGTCGCGCACCTCGAAGACGATCTGCACCTCGGGATAGAACCCTTCGACGTTCCAGGCCCGGAAGTAGGCCGCCGTGTCGAAAATCATCTGATAGAGACCGCGGGCGACGTGGGCGGAAGCCAGCCGGGCGCGGCCGTCCGCATCGGTCGACACCCGCGCGATCTCGCGCCATTCTCCGGTGTCCGATCGCACCGACAGGAGAACCGGTACTCCGCTCGCCGCCTGGCCGCGTGCGGTGTCGAGCACATGCGTCGTGATTCCGCCAAGACCGGTTGTGGGTCGATTCACGCCAGCCAGTCCTCCAGACGAAGCCTCGTGATTTTTTTCTGTTCCTCGGCCGCCACGCCGAGCTCGGTGCGCGGCTCATTATGGAGGCGCTCCCGGCAAAGGGACAACATCTGTTCCGCGGTCTTGCCTCTCGCGCAGACCAGGAAGATCCAGCCGAAGCGGTCTTCGTATTCGCGATTCGCTCTCTCCAACGCAACGAGCGTTTCGGAAGAACCGCTTCTCGCGCCCGACTGCTCTCTGGCGGCGAGGCCGGACGCGGCCCGATCGCCGATTCGCGGGTGCGCGGCAAATGCCTCGAGCCATTGAGATCGGGCCAGCTTCCCCCAGCAGGCATCGGCGGCGCCGAGCAGCGCCGCGCGCGAATCCAGAGGACGCGATCGAGCGAGACAGCGCGCCCATGCGTGAGAGCCGCACAGGGCGAGCGCCCAGGAGACGGCCTCCTCTTCGGAAAGCGTGTTCCAGGCGACCAGTTGTCCGCTCATCGGCCGGCTCCGGAGAGTCGTCCGAAGAGACGCAGCCGGGCGACTCCTCCATCCGGATAGATCTGCAGACGAGCATGAGTCGCATCGCCGATCGCTCGAAGCTCCCGTTCAAAGGTGTGAACACGGTGCGGGCCGAGCTTCGTCTTCGGCAAGAACTCCGACCAGCTCAGACCCTGTGCCGAAGGATCCACAGCGTCGGCCGCATCGAGGACCTCGATCGAGCAGGAGCCGGGAGCATTGCCCTTGAAATGAGTCGTGTCGACCTCGACCCGACCCAGTCGACCCCGGGCTCCCAGGCGAAGGATCGCCCAATCGTTGCCCGGACCTCTCCGGCGCCGCGTTTCCCATCCGTCGCTCATGCCTCGCGGAGCGTCCGGAAGAATCAGATTGTGGCGCGAGCCGAAGAACATGTCGCTCGCTGCCACGACTCGTCCGCCGTTTGCCATCGACGCGAGATCGACGTCGGTCTTCGAGCTCCTCAACGCTTCGAGATCGGGGATCACGAAACCGTAGACGCGCAATCGGGCGACGCCCCCATCGGGGTAGATGTTCAATCGGACATACGTGGCCCTTTCCCGGCTCCTTGCTGCGAACCGGTTCTCGGCGTCGCCTCGCAGAGCCGTTCGCGGAAGGATTTCAGTCCACTTCATCGCCTCGGGCAAAGTCCGATCCGGACTTCCGTCCAAGGAGGCGACCTCGATCGAGCAGGCCTCCGGATGATTGCCGACAAAGTGAGCGGTATCGACGATGACCCCGGCAATCTGGCCGGCAAGTCCGAGACGGAGGATGCACCAGTCGTGTCCCGGCTCCCGCCGACGCCGAGTCTCCCATCCGTCCATCCATTTGCCTCGGTCGGTGTACTCGCCTTCCCGCCAGACCGGGCGAGCTGCCTTCACCAGGTTCTCGCACGGCGCGAAAAATTCGTCGTTGGCGGCGATCGCCGTTCCGCCGATTCGATCCGAGGCCAGATCGACGAGCTCGGTAAAATCGATTTCGGATTCGGGATTCAAGATTCCAAATTCTCTCAGGTTCCCGCAATTTTGAATTTTGAATTTTGGATCGGCAATCGTCAGACCAGCAGGATCTCTCCCGAGGGCGCCCCGAGGAACCGGCCTTTGTCATACACCTTACGGCCTCGCAGATAGGTTGCTTCCACCCTTCCCTTCAGGACCCGGCCCGCATACGGGGTCAAAGGGTGGCGATGGTGGAGCTTCGCCGGATCGACCTTCCACGAGACATCCGGATCGAAGACGACGAGATCCGCGTCGAGGCCGGGCGCGATCGAACCTTTCCACCGCGCGAGACCCGCGAGCTCGGCCGGACGGCGGCACATCCAGCGCGCGAGATCCGTGAGCGAAAACCCTCGAGCGGAAGCGCCCGACCAGGTCGCCGAGAGCGACAGCTCGAGCGACGAAATCCCGCCCCATGCTTTGAGAAAGTCGCCCGAGTCGCGGCATTTCAATTCCGGCGGAGACGGCGAATGGTCCGACACGACGAAGTCGATCGCCCCTCGAGCCAGAGCTGCCCACAGCCTCTCGCGGTTCGCGCGGTCCCGAATCGGCGGAGCGCACTTGAATTCGGTCGCGCCGTCCGGAATCTCCTCCGAAGCGAAGGTGAGGTAGTGCGTGCACGTCTCCGCCGTGACCGGGAGCCCTTCGCGCCTGGCGGCTTCCACTGCCTCCGCTGCGGACGCCGAGGATAGGTGAAGGATATGAACGCGGACGCCCGATTCCCGACTCAGCCGAATCATTTTCGCGACCGCCGCGTCTTCGGCTTCGGGAGGGCGCGTCTGAAGGTAGGTCGAGTACGCGTCGGCACGCCCCTGTCCCGATCCTGCGATCCGTCGAGGGTCTTCGGCATGGACGAGGAGCGGCGCCGGCGACAGAGCGGCAAACCGCTCGATCGCCGCGGCGAGATCGCTCTCCGCCACCGGAGCGAACTCCGGAACGCCGGAGTCCACGAGAAAACATTTGAATCCGCAGACTCCGGCGTCGCGGAGCTTCGGAAGCGCTCGCGCGTTGCCCGGCACCAGACCGCCCCAGAATCCCACGTGCACCCGGCAACGTCCCGCCACGGCCTCGGCCTTGGCGTGAAGCGCCTCGAGGCTCGTCGTGGGAGGAATGCTGTTCAACGGCATGTCGATGAGAGTCGTGATTCCTCCGGCAGCCGCGGCTCGCGTTGCGGTCGCGAATCCCTCCCACTCGGTTCGTCCCGGCTCGTTGACGTGCACGTGTGTGTCGACCACGCCGGGCATCAGGACGCGGTCGCCGACGTCGACGACGGTCGCGGACCGGACCGGAGCGGATCGTTCGGCGACCTCGGCGATCCGGCCGTCGGAAACGCGGACCGATGCCCTGCGCACGCCTTCGGCGGTGACGACACGACGGCTCCGAAAGACGAGATGACGCGGGAGCAACTTGTCCTTCCGCTGTTTCTGGGCGCCCATCTTAAACGCGCCGCACGTGGATCGCAGCTTCAACGGATTTCCTGGGCGACCCGCTAGAATGTGCCCAGCGATCCAGCATGGATACCCTCATTTACGGAAACGAGAAGCGGCACGGGGATGGGCGTGTCGAGCTGATCGACACGACCCGGATCGAGGCATCGCCGCTCTACAACAACGATCTGGCTCCGGTGCCCGTGTCCCGGCGCAACTGGACGACCTACAACTACGCGGCGCTCTGGATCTCGATGGCCCACTGCAT
>DATDNV010000159.1:0-9889 GCA_036518075.1 Thermoanaerobaculia bacterium | reverse complement strand
CTTTTCGTTCGGCGCGATTCTCTACGAGATGCTGTCGGGCCAGCGCGCATTTCGCGGCGACACGACGGCCGACACGATTACGGCGATCTTGAGCAAGGACCCGCCGGATCTCACCCAGACCAATCGTGACATTCACCCAGGTCTGGAGCGGATCGTCCGGCACTGCCTCGAGAAGAATCCCGAGGAGCGGGTCCACTCGGCGCACGACCTCGCTTTCGAGCTCGAGGCGCTTTCGGGGATCTCGGCGCCCATGGCGGCCGCCCCGGCCGCCGCAAGGATGAATCGGTCTCTCGTGCCGATTCTTGCCGGTGTCCTGGCTCTGGCAGCGATTGCCGCGGCGTTCTCGATCGGCCGAAAGTCAGGACACACAACTCCACCGTCCTTCACCAAGTTGACGTTCCGGCGAGGGGAAATCACCAACGCGCGATTCGCGCAGGACGGGAAAACCGTTCTTTACGCGGCCTCCTGGGAGGGCCGGCCGATCGAAATCTTCTCGGCGCAAGCCGACAAGCCCGAGTCCCGTCCCTTTGGCTTCCCCAATGCCGACGTTCTTTCGATGTCTTCCATCGGAGAGCTCGCGGTCTCGCTCGACCGCCATGTGTACGCACCGTTCGTCCGAACCGGAACGCTGGCGCAGATCGGTTTACAGAGCGGAGGAGCTCCTCGGGAAATCCTGGAGGACGTCGAGTGGGCCGACTGGTCTCCGGACGGCAAGAGCCTGGCCGTGGTTCGGGAAAAGAGTCTGCGCAGCCGGCTCGAATACCCCATCGGCAAGACTCTCTACGAAACCGCGGGCTGGGTCAGCCACCCGCGCGTGTCGCCCGGCGGGGATCTCGTTGCGTTCGCCGATCACGCGGGACGTTGGGACGACGGAGGTACCGTCGCCGTCGTCGACCGGGACGGAAAAAAGCGAACACTTTCGACCAATTTCAGCTCGCTGCAAGGCATTGCGTGGGGGCCCTCGGGTAAAGAGATCTGGTTCACCGCTTCTCCCATCGCGAATCGAGGTCTTTACGCGGTCTCACTCTCCGGAAACCAGAGGCTCGTCGCTCGGGTCACCGGCAGCCTCACCATTCAGGACATCGCGCGAGATGGCCGGATGCTCGTTACGCAGGACAGTCTTCGCAACGGAGTGTTGGCGCGCGGACCCGGCGAAGACAAGGAACGAGAGCTCTCCTGGCTCGACTTCTCGGTCGTCTGGGACATTTCCCGGGACGGCAAAATGATTGCCTTTTCGGAATCGGGCGAGGGAGGAGGACCGAACTACTCCGTGCTGATCCGCGGCACGGATGGATCTCCGGCCATTCGTCTGGGAGACGGCACGGCCCAGGGGCTTTCGCCGGATGGCAAGTGGGTCGTCGCGCTCGCGCCATCCGGTGCGAACTTTCAGGTGGTTCTGCTGCCGACACACACCGGCGAACCCAGGCCGCTCCCCAGCGGAGGGCTGACCCCTTCCCGAGTTTCCTGGTTTCCCGACGGGAAGCGTCTGCTCGTGACGGCGAGCGAGCCGGGACACGGCTCGCGTCTCTTCATCCAGGATGTTGATGGAGGAACGCCGCGCGCCCTTTCCCCGGAAGGCTACCGCTCGGATCGGAGAGGCGTCTCCCCGGACGGGACCCGAGCCTGGGCCATCGGGCCGGACCGACGCGCTTATGTCTATCCGCTCGCGGGCGGGGAACCCACCGCGATCGCCGGTATCGAGCCGGACGATACTCCCTGCGAATGGGGCGCGGACGGGCGCTCCCTTTATGTCTACAAACGACGCGAGCTTCCTGCAAAGGTGTATCTGCTCGACGTCGCAACCGGAAAGAAGACGCTCTGGAAAGAGCTCACGCCCGCCGACGCGGCCGGTGTCGGCTATCTTTCTCCGCCTTCGATCACGCCCGATGGACGGGGCTATGTCTACAACTACACGCGGGTGCTGTCCGAGCTCTACCTCGTCGAAGGCGTGAAGTGATGCTCGCCGCGGGCACGAAGCTCGGTGCTTACGAGATCCTGGGCCCGCTCGGTTCGGGGGGGATGGGCGAGGTGTACCGCGCCAGGGACTCCAAGCTCGAGCGGGATGTCGCGGTCAAAGTGCTGCCCGCCTCAGTTGCGAGGGACCCGGAGTCGCTCGCGCGGTTCGAACGCGAGGCCAAAGCCGTTGCCGCGCTCTCGCATCCGAACATCCTGGCGATCCATGACTTCGGCCGGCAAGACGACGTCGTTTATGCAGTCATGGAACTGCTGGAAGGACAGACCCTGCGCGGGAAGCTCGACGCGGGGCCGGTCTCTCAGAAGCAGGCGGTCGATTACGGCCTCCAAATCGCGAAGGGCCTCTCGGCGGCGCACGAGGGGGGGATCGTCCACCGGGATCTGAAACCCGAGAACGTGTTCGTCACCAAGGACGGTCACGTCAAGATCCTCGACTTCGGCCTCGCGAAGCGCGTCGAGGCGAAGGGCCGCGAGGCGACGAATGCCCCGACAGCCGACGGCCAGACCGAGCCCGGCAAGGTCATGGGCACGGTCGGCTACATGTCGCCCGAGCAGGTCAAGGGGCTTGCGGTCGACCAACGCTCCGACATCTTTTCGTTCGGGACGATCCTGTACGAGCTCCTCTCGGGGAAGCGCGCATTCAAGCGCGACACGAGCGCGGAGACGATCGCAGCGATCCTGACGCACGAGCCACCGGAGCTGACAATTTCCGGCCAGGTGCCGGTCGCGCTCGACCACGTCGTGCGGCACTGTCTCGAGAAGGACCCCGGCAATCGCTTCCAGTCGGCCAAGGACGTCGCCTTCGCGCTCTCCGAGGCGTCCGGTCCGACGACCCTCACGAGCGGCGTGCATGCCATTGCGCCGGCGGCGCCCGCGCGAAAGAGCGGCCGGCTCATCGCCGTCGTCGCCATCCTGGTGCTTGCCGCGATCGCCGGTCTTCTGTGGATGCAGCGAGGGCGGCGTAGCGCCGGCGCGGCGGCCGGAGTCAAGCGCATCGCCGTCCTGCCGTTCGAGAACCTCGGCGCTCCCGAAGACGACTACTTCGCCGACGGCATTTCGGACGAGATCCGCGGCAAGCTCACGAGCCTGTCCGGAGTCCAGGTCATCGCGCGCGGCAGCTCGACGCCTTACAAGAAGACGACCAAGACTCCGAAGCAGATCGCCGAAGAGCTGCGCGTCGACTACCTCTTGACCGCCACGGTGCGGTCGGAGACGAGCGGCGGAACGCGCCGCGTGCACGTGAGCCCCGAGCTCGTGGACGTATCTCAGCCGGACGCGCCGACTTCGAAGTGGCAGCAGCCGTTCGACGCCGCGCTGACCGACGTCTTCCAGGTGCAGTCGGACATCGCGTCGCGCGTCGCGCAGGCGCTCGGGATCGCTCTTGGGGCGGGCGAGGAGAAACATCTCGCCGAGCGGCCGACGCAGAGCCTTCCTGCCTACGAGGCGTTCCTCAAGGGCGACCAGGTCTCGGCCGTTCTCGCTAAGAACGATCCCCCGACGGTGCGCAAGGCGCTGGCCTTCTACGAGCAGGCGGTGGCGCTCGACCCGGGCTTCGCGCTGGCCTGGGCGCGCGTGTCGATCGTGAATTCGCTGCTGTATTCCAACAGCACACCCTTGCCGGAGGTCTCCGACCGCGCGCGGCAGGCAGCGGAGAAGGCATTGGCCCTCGCCCCGAACGATCCGAACCCCTATGGAGCGGTGGGCTCCTACAAAAGGCTCGTCCTTGGCGACATACGCGGCGCGCAGGGGCAATTCCTCAAGGCGAGGAGCCTCTCGCCCGGGAACGCGGACTTCATCCGTGCCCTGGCGGTCGTCGAGATCTCGCTCGACCATCTCGAGTCCGCCCTCGAGCAGCTTAAGGAAGCGGAACGCCTCGATCCGCGATCGGTCAGCGTTTACTCCTGGCGGTCGCAGGCATTGCTGTCACTGCGGCGTTACGCGGAAGCGGGCCAGGCTGCCGACGCCGGTCTCGCGCTCTCTCCAGACAACCTCAACATGATCGAGTTTCGGGTGGCGTCTTACCTGGGCGAAGGCGACCTCGTCCGCGCCCGGGCCTATCTCGCGGCGCTTCCCAAGGGCATCGAACAGGCGGATCTCGCGGCTTACCTCGTGAACTTCCAGGATCTCGGGTGGGTCCTGACCGAGGAGCAGAAGGACCTCGTCCTTCGCCTGACGCCGGCGGCGTTCGACGACGACCGGGGAGCGTGGGGCACTTGCCTTACGCAAATTCCATGGTGGAGAGGCGACGTTGCGGGCGCGCGGAAGTATGCCGAGGAGGCCCGAAAAGCGATCGAGGAGCAGCTCCGGACGGCTCCGAAGGACCCGGGTCGGCACGCCTCCCTTGGGCTGGTGCTCGGCTATCTCGGGCGTGCCGATGACGCGATCCGCGAAGGCCAGCGAGCCCTCGAGCTCAGCCCCGTGGAGAATGACCTGCTGGCCGGTCCGTACTTTCTGCACCAGCTCGTTCGGATCTACATCCTCGCGGGCCAGCCCGAGAAGGCGATCGACAACCTCGAACGGCTGCTGAAGATCCACTATTGGGTCTCTCCCGCCTGGCTGACGATCGACCCCAACTTCGATCCCCTGCGCGGCAACCCGCGCTTCCAGAAGCTCGTCGCGGGCGCGAGCGCGAAGAAATGACGCTCACGGCGGGCACGAAGCTCGGACTAGCAGCGCAGGCGGTCGCTGCGCGACCGGCGCTGCGAAATTTTCTAAACGAGAGCTCCGAAATCTTGTCGCACCGCGAACAGTCATGACGCTCAATGCAGGTTCCGAGCTCGGTCCGTACGAGGTCCTTTCCCCAATTGGCGCGGGCGGAATGGGCGAGGTCTACCGCGCCAAGGACCCGCGACTCGGCCGCGAAGTCGCAATCAAAGTGCTGCCGACTTCCTTCTCGCAGGACAGCGATCGTCTCCGCCGCTTCGAGCAGGAGGCGAGAGCGGCGGGGATTCTGAACCACCCGAACATCACTGCGGTTTACGACATCGGCTCACACGACGGCGCTCCTTATGTCGTGCAGGAGCTTCTCGAAGGGGAAACGCTCCGAGCTGAGCTCGCCGGCGGCCGCTTCGTGCCCCGTAAGGCGATCGACTTCGCGCTGCAGATCGCACAAGGCCTCGCGGCGGCCCACGAGAAGGGGATCGTCCATCGAGACTTGAAACCCGAGAACCTGTTCGTCACGAAAGACGGAAGAATCAAGATCCTCGACTTCGGCCTCGCGAAACTGACCGAGAACGAACGAGACGGCCTGGCCACGAATCTCCCGACCGCGGCGGCCGTGGCCGCCACGGAGCCGGGCGTCGTGATGGGCACCATCGGCTACATGTCTCCGGAGCAGGTCAAGGGCAAGTCGGCCGATGCCAGATCCGACATATTCGCGTTCGGCGCGATCCTGTACGAAATGTTGTCGGGCAAACGCGCCTTCCACGGCGATTCGGCCGGCGAGACGATGGCGTCGATCCTCAAGGAAGAGCCCGCGGACCTCTCGATCACCAACCAGAACATTTCGCCGGGCCTCGAGCGCATCGTTCGCCACTGTCTCGAGAAAAACCCGGAGCGAAGGTTTCAATCGGCGAGTGACATCGCATTCGCGCTTCAGACGCTCTCGGAGAGCTCGGGCAGCGTCGTGACCGGTGCATTGGCTCCGCGCTCGCGCCGGATTCCTCAGGCGCTTCTGTGGGGGACCGCCGGTCTTCTGGCGGGCGCGTTCGCCGCAGTCCTACTGGTCGGGCGCCGGCCGCCGGCGGTTTCGACGAATCGACCGATTCGCTTCGAGGTGGCGGCTCCTCAGGACCAGCGTGTCGTAGGCACGATCGCGCTCGCGCGCGATGGTAATCGGCTCGCCTTCACCGCGAGGGCGCCGGGCGGTTCCGAGATGCTGTGGATCCGCGCGCTCGGCGATCCGAAGGCCGAGATGTTGCCGGGAACCGAGGGAGCGCAGCTCCCTTTCTGGTCGCCCGACGGCAAGTCGGTCGGATTTTTCTCCAACGGGGAACTCAAACGGATTTCGATCACCGGCGGCCCTCCCCAGGCGCTTGCTCCGGCGACGGTAGATATTCGCGGCGCATCCTGGGGCGCGGACGACCGAATCGTCTTCGCTCCCGTTTTCTTCGGGCCCCTCATGCAGGTGTCGGCTTCGGGAGGGAAAGTCACGCCCGCCACGAAACTCGACAAGACCCGTAACGAAGGCACCCACCGATGGCCCTGGTTTCTCCCGGATGGCAAGCATTTCCTCTACTATGCCGCCGTCTCCACCGGAATGGAGCCCGGTGAGATCTTCGCGGCGGAGCTCGGCTCCGACAAAGTCAAACACATCACGCAGGCGAGCTCGCTCGCCGTCTACGCATCTCCGGGGTATCTGGTGTTCGTTCGCGGCAGCACACTGGTCGCGCAGCCCTTCGACGCCGATCGCCTGGAGGCCCGTGGAGAACCAATTCCTCTCGGGGTCGAGCTTCCTTCCAACTCGTCCACGAGCGGTCAAAGGGCCCTCTCGGCCGCGCTCAACGACACGATCATCTGGCGGACGCAGGCGAGTGCGACGAGCCAACCCGTATTGCTCGATCGGCAGGGGCGTGAAGTCGGAAAACTCGCCGAGCCCGGCGCCTGGTATTTCCCTCGCCTCTCGCCCGACGGGCGCCGGCTGGCGACGACCCGATCGATGGCGAGCAACACGGTCGGGGACATCTGGGAGATCGACGTCGCGAGGAATATTGCCACACGCATGACGCTCGATCCTGCGGACGACGAAGGGCCGGTCTGGTCTCCCGACGGAACACGTCTCATATTCTTTTCGGACCGCAAAGGATCCTCGGGCGACCTCTACGTCATGCGCGCGGATCAACCCGGCAGCGAGGAGTTGCTTCTCGCGAGCGAAGGTGCGAAGACACCTGCCTCTTGGTCGCCGGACGGGCGGTTTGTGATCTACGAGATCAGCACTTCTCAGAGCCGGCAGGACCTGTGGATGCTTCCGCTCGACGGGGATCGAAAGCCGGTTCCCTTTCTCACGACCCCGTTCACGGAACGCAATGCCCGCTTCTCTCCCGACGGCCGGTGGGTTGCGTACGCCTCCGACGTCTCGGGCGCGTCCGAGATTTACGTTCGTCCATTCCAGGGCGCGGGCGCAACGTGGAGGGTTTCCAATCACGGAGGACAAACACCCGCCTGGAGAAGCGACGGCCGCGAGATTTACTATCTCGCGCCCGACAACGCGCTCATGGTTGCCTCGGTGACGGACACTGCGCCCTTCCAGACCGGACCTCCGACGCCGCTTTTCAAGATCTCGGTATTCGATTCATCTGATCCCCAGTATGACGTCTTTCCGGACGGCACTCGCTTTCTGGTCAACCAGCGGGTCTCGTCGTCCGAAGAGCCGATCAACGTGCTCGTCAACTGGCCCGCGACGCTCAAGAAGAATTGAGAGTTGAGAAGTCCGGACCTGAGCGCGAGAATCGCTGGCTGACGTGACGATTTCGGCCGGCAGCCGTCTGGGACTTGCAGCGCAGGCGGTCGCTGAGCGGCCGGCGCTGCGAAATTTTCTAAACGAGAGCCCCGAAACGTCTCCGCGCTGCGGACTTCGATGACAGTCGCTGCAGGATCAAGACTCGGACCGTACGAGATCTTGTCGCCTCTCGGCGCGGGCGGGATGGGCGAGGTGTACCGCGCGAAGGATCCGCGGCTCGGGCGTGAAGTCGCAATCAAGGTCCTTCCCGCATCGCTCTCCAAAGACGCGGATCGGCTCCGCCGCTTCGAGCAGGAAGCTCGCGCGGCGGGGATCCTGAACCATCCCAACATCACCGCGGTCTACGACATCGGCTCCCACGACGACGCGCCTTACGTCGTCACGGAGTTGCTCGAAGGGGAAACGCTGCGCAGCCGCCTCGCCGGGGGAGCCATTCCGGTGCGCAAGGCGACCGACTACGCGCTGCAGATCGCACACGGGCTCGCCGCCGCGCATGAGAAAGGGATCGTCCATCGGGACTTGAAACCCGAGAACCTCTTCGTGACCAGGGACGGACGAGTCAAGATCCTGGACTTCGGGCTCGCGAAGCTGACGCAGCCGGAAGGCGGCTCGGGTCCCCAGACGAACTTGCCGACAGCCAGCGCCGGGACCGAGCCGGGCGTCGTGATGGGAACTCTCGGCTACATGTCGCCCGAACAGGTGAAGGGCCAGCCCGCCGATACCAGATCTGACATATTCGCGTTTGGCGCGATCCTCTACGAGATGTTGTCGGGCAAGCGCGCCTTCCATCGAGCGTCCGCTGCCGAGACGATGAGCGCCATCCTGAAAGAAGAGCCTCCCGACCTCTCGGCGACTAACCAGAACATCCAGCCGGGCCTCGAGCGGATCGTCCGGCACTGCCTGGAGAAGAATCCGGAGGAGCGGTTTCACTCGGCCCATGACCTCGCGTTCGATCTCGAGGCGCTCTCGGGCCTGTCGGTCCCCCGGTCGGCCGCGTCCGCCGCGGGGACGCGCCCGCGACTTCGCCTTCCGACGCTCGCCTGGATCCTGGCGCTCGCCATCGCCTCAGGCGTTGCGTACTTCGCGGGGGTCCGCAGAGGCCACGTGCCACCTCCCTCATTCCATCAGCTCACTTTTCGCCGCGGATCGGTCACGTCTGCGCGGTTCGCGCCGGATGGCCAGACAGTTGTGTATTCCGCGCGGTGGGAAGGACGCCCCGGCGAGCTCTTCATCAACAGGTCCGAGAGCCCGGAGTCCCGTCCCTATGGCCTGACGGGCGCCGACATCCTCGCGATCTCGCGGACCGGGGAGATGGCGGTCTCGCTGGGGCGGCGAGTGGCCGGCGCCTTCATTTACACGGGCACACTCGCGCAGGTGAGCGTGGCCGGTGGCACGGCGCCGCGGGAGATTCTGGAGGATGTGCACTGGGCCGACTGGGCGCCGGATGGCGCCAGTCTCGTCATCGTCCGCGACGTCAACGGCCGGGATCGGCTCGAATTCCCCATCGGCAGGGTCCTCTACGAGACGGCTGGATGGATCGGCCACCCGCGCGTCTCTCCGAAGGGAGATCGCGTGGCCTTCATCGACCACGAAGCTCGGGGGGATGACGGCGGGCGTGTGGCCGTCGTCAGCCGATCCGGTGAGACCAAGAAACTGACCGAAGGATTCGAGAGTGTTCGGGGGCTCGCCTGGTCGCCCGACGGCCGCGAGGTCTGGTTCACCGCCGCGTTGCACGGAAGCAACCGGGCGCTCCAGGCTGTCTCGCTTTCGGGCCGTCTGCGGTTGCTTGCGCGCGTCACGTCGGGAATGACTCTCCAGGACGCCTCGCAAGACGGAAGGGTCCTGGTGACCCAAGATGACGAGCGCATTGGAAGTGTCGGCCGCATCGCAGGTGAGGAGCGGGAGCGCGACCTGTCCTGGCTCGATTGGTCCACGGCGAGCGATCTGTCGCCCGACGGAAAGACGCTGCTCTTCTTCGAATCGGGAGAAGGAGGAGGTCCCGGCTATTCGATCTATCTCCGAAAGACGGACGGATCGCCGGCGGTGCGGCTGGGCGAAGGCGCCGCGGGCACACTCTCGCCCGACGGCAAGTGGGTGTTCGCGCTCGTCCATATACGAACTCAACCCGAGGTGATGCTTCTGCCGACGAGCGCGGGAGAGGCGAAAAAACTGCCAACCGGAAACGTGAGACCCGATCGAGGAGTTTGGCTTCCCGACGGAAAACAAATCGCCATGATGGCTCGCGAGGAGGGCCACGGCTCACGGATCTATCTCGTCGATGCGGAAAGCGGGAAGATCCGACCGATATCGCCGGAGGGCTACCGAATCTTCTTTCGGTCGGTGTCGCCCGACGGAAGATTCATCACTGCTCAGGGTCCGGACCGAAGAATTTATCTTTATCCTCTTGCGGGCGGCGAGCCGACGCCCTTAACGGGCTTGACACCATTTGACGTTCCG
>DATDNV010000158.1:0-4447 GCA_036518075.1 Thermoanaerobaculia bacterium | reverse complement strand
TCTCCAGCGACGATGAGATGACCGCCGTACCCGTCCGACTCGGGTCGGAGGTACAGATCGGCGTTCCCAAGCGCCTGTTTCGCCTCGATCCCGCAGGGTGGCGAGACTACGATGTGACGGCGAACGGCGAGCGCTTTCTCGTGGCGATGAATGTGCCGGTCTCCGACGCCGACGCGATCTCCGTCACCGTCAATTGGCCCTCTCTGATCCGGCGATGACTCTTGCTGCCGGAACTCGCCTGGGTCCCTACGAAATCGTTTCCTCTGTGGGCGCCGGTGGTATGGGAGAAGTGTACCGAGCGCGTGACACACGACTCGGCCGGCACGTCGCGATCAAGGTGCTGCCCGCGTCCTTTGCGGCCGAGCCCGATCGATTGAAGAGGTTCGAGGAGGAAGCGCGGGCCGCCTCGTCTCTGTCCGACCCTCACATCGTGACGGTTTTCGATGTCGGCCAATCCGGCGACATTCACTTCTTCGCTTCTGAGCTCGTCGACGGAACGAGCCTGCGGGAGATGCTCCATCAAGGCCCACTGCCCATCCCGACCGTCCTCGAGCTGGCGGCGCAGATCGCCTCCGGGCTCGCAGCCGCGCACGAGAAGGGAATCGTTCACCGGGATCTCAAGCCTGAGAACGTGCTGGTGACCCGGTCCGGCACGGTCAAGATCGCCGACTTCGGCCTGGCCAAGCAATCCACACCCGGCGACACGATTCAGTCGCAGATGACGACCTCACCCCTGTCGCTCACGGAAGCCGGCATGGTCCTCGGGACAGTCGCGTATATGTCGCCGGAGCAAGCAAAGGGTTCTCCCGTCGATTACCGGTCGGACCAGTTCTCCCTGGGCCTGGTCCTCTACGAAATGCTCTCGGGTCGGCGCGCGCTCCAGCGGGACAGCGTTGCCGAGACTCTCTCGTCGATCCTTCGGGATGAGCCAGAGCCGCTCGATCCCGGTCTTCGCGTTCCCGAGCACCTGAAGTGGATCCTGGAGCGGTGTCTGGCGAAGGAGGCGCGGCGGCGGTATGCGTCAACGCGCGACCTTGCGATGGACCTCGAGACCTCCCGGCAGCGCGGATCGGAGGCCGCACCCGCGTCGAGATCCTGGGCCGATGCGGCGGGGCCGAAGAGCCGCGCGCCGCGCCTGCCACAGCTGGCCGCGGTTGCCGTCCTCGCCCTCGCCGCGGGAGCGGCGCTCGCGCTGTGGTTTCGCCGGCCAGCCGTTCGCGACGTGCCCCGACTTTACTCTCTGACTTATTCGGGTCACGACTCCTCGCCGGCTGTTTCCCCGGACGGGAAGACGATCGCCTTCGCATCGGACCGAGATGGGAGATCTCGAATTTGGCTGAAGCAGCTTTCGACTGCGGGAGAAGCGCCCTTGACGGAGGGCCCGGACAACTCGCCGCGGTTTTCCCCTGACGGCTCGACGATCCTTTTTGCCCGCAGCGAAGGGGAGCGCAGCACCCTGTATCGAATGGCCGTGGTAGGGGGAGAGCCGCGGAGGCTGGTCGACAACGCCAACGAAGGGGATTGGTCGCCCGACGGGAAGCGTCTGGTGTTCGTGCGATGGATTCCCGACAATGGAGGCACCTTCGTCGGGTTGGCCGATTCGGACGGTACTCAGCAGAGAGATCTGGCGCGCATTCAAGCTCTTCCCCTGATCCATCCGCGCTGGTCTCCGGACAGCCGCACGGTGGGACTGATCGAGACCGCCAATGGCGGAGCGATGCGCTCGATCTTTCTCGTCTCCGCCGAGAACGGGAAAGTCGCAAAGCTCTCGCCCGCACGAAACCACGGCTGGCTCACTTCGCTTGCGTGGACCGACTCGGACACTGTCGTGTATGGGGAGGCGGACTCCGCCGTGGCCGCCGTGACCGGAAGCTCGGCGCACGTTGTCCTGCAGAACATCCGGACGCAGAAGTGGGAGACCTTGCTCTGGACCCCATCGAGCGGCCAGATCCTCGACCTCGTCTCCCCGGGACGAATCGTTTTCGACGTCAACTCGGTGAGGGAGAACCTTCGGGAGGTTCCACTTTCGCCCAGGGCGGGTGATAGTCAACGCCGTTGGCTCACCCGGGGAAGCTCGGGCGACCGCCAACCGACCTACTCGCCCGACGGTCAGTGGGTTCTTTTCTCTTCCAATCGCAGCGGGAACCTCGACTTGTGGGAAGTTTCATCGAAGACCGGGATTCCCCGCCGGCTGACCGACGACACGGCCGACGACTGGGACCCCGCGTTTAGCCCCGACGGCAAGCATGTTCTGTGGAGCTCCAATCGCAGCGGACAGTTCGAGATCTGGATGGCCAACGCCGACGGAAGCGACGCGCGAAAGATCACTTCCGACGGGCAGGATGCAGAGAATCCCTCGATGACGCCCGACGGGGCTTGGATTGTCTACGGCTCCTTCAACCATGAGCACCCCGGCATCTGGAAAATCCATCCCGATGGCACGGGCCTCGCCTCCGTGATCAAAGGAATCTCCCCTTATCCCGAGCTATCGCCGGATGGGCGCTACGTGACGTGCCGCACCAACGATGATCCCAGTCACGTGACGCTGCGGGTTTTCCGGTTCTCCGATGGCGCGCCCACGGCTTTTCACGCAGCCCTCGAAATTCGGCGCGGCTTTTCGGCAACCTCGGTGGGAAGACCTCGT
Source organism: Thermoanaerobaculia bacterium (assembly GCA_036518075.1). GTDB lineage: Bacteria > Acidobacteriota > Thermoanaerobaculia > UBA5066 > Gp7-AA6 > DATDNV01. Next base: position 1,803 of record DATDNV010000158.1, on the reverse strand, counting down.
TGGATGCCCGACGGCAAGTCGATCGTGTTCGTCGGGCAGAACGATGAAGGCGTGTACGGGCTATATGTCCAGGAGTTCGACCCGGAAAGGGATACCGGACGCACGCGGCGGCCGCTGGGTGAGTTCGACAGCGAACTTTCAACCGAGTCCTTCGGCATCTCTCCTGACGGAGCCCGGATCGTGCTTGCTGGCTGGGAGCAGTTGAGCAGCCTGGTGATGGCAGAGCAGGTTCCGAACGTGTCGCCCGCGAATCGCCGGGTGCCCTGACACTCCGCGGCCGCCCGGATCGCGCGTCCGTTTCGCCGGCGGCATCGGCATAGAATCTCTGGTTTTCTCGGCATCGCGCGCCTCCCGCGAACGGGGCGCACGAGAATCGAGAGGATCCAAGGAGGCGGCGACGACCGACCCCGGCGCGCGGGTTGCACGCAACCCGATGGCATCAGCCGATAGACTGGGAACGATGCCAGCGGGGAGCGGATTTCGGATGGGAGGTCGATGATCGAAGGCGGAAGCCGGCTCGGGCCATACGAGGTTCTCTCGACTCTCGGCTCGGGAGGAATGGGAGAGGTCTACCGGGGACGGGACACGCGGCTTTCCCGCGATGTCGCGATCAAAGTCCTGCCGGACCGGCTCGCTCAGGACGCGGACGCGCTCGCCCGATTCGAACGGGAAGCGAAGGCGGTCGCGGCCCTGTCGCACCCGAACATCCTCGCGATTCACGACTTCGGCGAGGATCGCGGAATCTCCTACGCGGTGATGGAGCTGCTGGAAGGCGAGACACTGCGGCAAAGGCTCAACGCGGCGGATCTTCCGGTCCGCAAAGCCCTGGAGATTGCCCTCCAGATCGCGCAGGGACTCGCCGCGGCGCACGAACGGGGGGTCGTGCACCGCGACCTCAAACCGGAGAACATCTTCCTGACGCGGGATGGAGTCGTCAAGATCCTCGACTTCGGCCTTGCGAAACCATTTAAGCAGCCGCTCGACGCGGCCGGAAGGGAGCAAGCGGCCGCAGGGCAGCATCCCACGGCGAGAAATGCCTTCACGTCAGCTCCCACGATCGCCCCCACGGTGCCGGGCGTGATCCTCGGCACCGTCGGCTACATGTCTCCCGAGCAGGTGCGCGGCCAGGAGGTCGACCACCGGTCCGACGTCTTTTCCTTCGGCGCGATTCTGTACGAGCTTCTGACCGGCCAGCGCGCGTTCCGCAAGGAGAGCGAGATCGAGACGATGATGGCGATCCTTCGCGAGGAGCCGCAGGAGATCTCCCGCGCCGCGGCGGTCTCGGTCGAGCTGGCGGAAATCGTCGGTCACTGCCTCGAGAAGAGTCCCGAGGAGCGGTACCAATCGGCTCGCGACCTCGCGTTCGCGCTGCGCGTGGTCGAGCGCGAGGGGCGGCTGACCGAAGCGACGCGGACGATCAGCGGATCGGGCCCCGTGCCTCGCTCCGCGAACGAACAGTCGATCGCGGTTCTCCCCTTCCGCAACATGAGCACGGACAAGGAGAACGAGTACTTCAGCGACGGCATGACGGAAGAGATCATCAACGCCCTGACGAAGATCGAAGCGCTTCGCGTCGCGTCGAGGACGTCCTCGTTCGCGTTCAAGGGAAAAGACGAGGATGTTCGCAAGATCGGAGCGGCGCTGGGCGTGCGAACCGTCCTGGAAGGAAGCGTCCGCCAGTCCGGCCGAAAGATTCGCGGGACCGCTCAGCTGATCAACGTCGATGACGGCTATCACCTCTGGTCGGACCGCTTCGACCGGGAGATCGAAGACGTCTTCGCGGTCCAGGACGAGATCGCGCGC
>DATDNV010000157.1:0-5425 GCA_036518075.1 Thermoanaerobaculia bacterium | reverse complement strand
GAGGGAAACGCCTCCGGGCCGGGCTCATACGGAGTCTTCAGACATGAATGAGCCCAGGCGGCGGGGCCGCCTCCTGCTGGCGGCGACGAGCGATCCAGCGACGGCCCTCTGCGAGCCGCGGGCTTCTCCCGCAGCGAGGCCTCTCGGACGGCGCACCACCCGTGATGTCCTGTCAGCTCGGATGTGGCTGCGCCGTCGGAGCGGAGCGGCGGCCAGACTCGGGCTGATTGCTTCGAAGCTGCCGCGTCCCCGCGAGGGAGATGCCCGCGAGCGAGCCTCCGGAGCGTGCCGACGAGGGAGGCGGCCCGACGCCGGGTGAGAACAACCTGTTGAGAAATAGTAGCTAGCGCGGGCCTGCGGCGACCGTTCCCACCGCGCGCGCGAGCACTTCTTCCTCGACGTCGAACTCGGAAGAACGAATTTCCTGGAGGCCGCCGGCGTCCCAGATTCCCATCGTGCGCAGCGGAGGCCGATAGATGTGCAGCGAGATCGCGCGCGGCGTCTTGGGAAAGAGTCGGTGAAGAGTGGTCGGACCGATGTCGGAGAGATCACCCTCCGGACGGACGCGGTCGTCCACGAGTTTGGGAGCGCGATCCGGAGTCGTGAAGCGCTCCTCGGCCAATGATCCGGAAAGGATCGCCATGCCGCCCATCACTCCGCGATGATCGTGAATCGGGGTGATCTGCCCCGACTCCCACGCGATCAGCATGACCTCCCAGTCCTCCCACAAGAGAATCGGGTGCCGCATGTAGCGCTGCGCGCTGAAGCGGACACGGTCGAGGTATCGCTCCGCCTCGCGCCCGAGCCTCCCGGCGAGGCTTCCCGGCGTCGGGCGTTCGGGAATGGCGCAGCATTCCGAGATGATCTCGCGGACGGCTTCGGCGAAGTTCATTGCTCAATTCTAACGAATCGGGCCGCTCTCGAGAGCGGAGAGCCCGTTTTCCCGCTTCGATCGGGACTGCGTATCGGATCCCCGTGTTATCGTCCCGGCCCGTGCGAATCGCCGTAGTTCCCGGAGACGGGATCGGCGTGGACGTGACACGCGAGGCGGTGAAGGTCCTCGAGCGGGCGTCCTCCCGAGGCGGCTTCCCCCTCGAAATGGTCACGTTTCCATGGAGTGCGGACCACTATCTTCAGACCGGCGAAACGGTTCCCGCAGGCGCATTCGACGACCTCGCGTCCAACTTCGATGCGATCTTCATGGGCGCCTTCGGCGATCCCCGAGTTCCCGACATGAAACACGCCGCGGACATTCTGCTCGGCGCCCGTTTCCGCCTCGATCTCTATGTCAACTTTCGTCCCGTGCGGTGCCTGGACGACAGCCTGAGCCCGCTCAAGGGGCGCTCCGCCGCCGACATCGATTTCGTCGTGTTTCGAGAAAACACGGAAGGCGCCTACGTGGGGGCCGGCGGCATCCTCAAGAAGGGGAGTCCCGACGAGGTCGCGGTTCAGGAGGACGTCTCGACCCGCCGCGGCGTGGAGCGAATCATTCGCTACGCTTTCGAGTGGGCGGTCGCGAACGGGAAGCGGCGCGTCGTCATGTCGGACAAGTCCAACGCGATGCGCTTCGTCGGGGATCTCTGGCAGCGGACATTCGCGGAAGTGGCTCGGGAGTTCCCGTCGATCGAGTCGTCCCATCTCTACATCGACGCGCTCTGTCTTCAGATCGTTCGCGACCCGAGGCCATTCGAGGTCATCGTGACCAACAACCTGTTCGGCGACATCGTGACCGATCTCGCCGCCGCTCTCCAGGGAGGCCTCGGCATGGCCGCCTCCGGTAACATCCATCCGGGCCGCGTCTCGATGTTCGAGCCGGTCCATGGCTCGGCGCCCAAGCACGCCGGCACCGGCAACGCGAATCCCTTCGGCGCGATCCTGACCATGGCGCTCCTTCTGTCGCATCTCGGGCGTGCGCGCGAGGCGGCGGCGATCGAGACGGCGGTGCAAGCGAGCGTGCGCGACCGAAAGTGCACGCGAGACGTCGGCGGCGACCTCACGACATCGGCGGCCGCGGACGCGGTTCTCGAGCGACTTCAGATCTGATGCGTTCGCGGCACGCCCGGCCGCGAGGATCGGTCTGTTACAATTGATGAATCGGAGGTCTTTCCATGAAATTGATGTACCGCCGCTTATTTGGCATCGCTTTAGCCTTTGCCCTCGTTGCGTTACCGGCGCTCGCCGAGAAGAAGTTTCTGGACTCAGACGACGCGAAGGAGAAGGACGAGCCGCACGAGTACCTGCCCGACTACGACAAGCTGGTCAAGGGTCATGATGCGGATTGGGTCTACTTTCCGAGCGGCAGCCTGAAGACATTTAAGACCGCGAGCGTCAAGGAGTTCGACCATGGCCGCGGAGGCGAGTCCCGGGATGCCGCCAGGGAAGGCAAGGACTACATGGAGCAGTGGCTCGACAAGCAGGGCTTCAAGGTGGTCAAGTCGGGCGGCGATATCGTGGTCGAAGGCAACATCTTCAACGCCTGGGAGCCCCATGGCGCGGCTCGCTATTGGGGTGGGTGGGCGGCCAACCCCGGCGTCGGCATGGAGGTCATCGTCAAGGACTCCAAGGGCAAGATCGTCGCGGAAGTGCGGCATAAGGCTAAAGGCAGCACGATCCGGGACGCGGTCGAGAACGGCCTCGAGGATGTCGCCAAGGCCTTTTCGGCCGGCAAGTAGCCTCGAAGCTTCGAAATCGAGCTGGCGACTTATCCCCTTCACAAACAAGAGCTTGAACCGGAGGGCTCTCGCGACCGCGGGAGCCCTTAATGTCCTTCCTGGCTCGCCGTGTTAGCGTTGATGGAGTGTCGGCGTCGCCGCGGTGGCCTGAGGATTGCTGATCAAGGGAGAGCGATCAGGCGCGCGACGCCGGATCTGAGGAGCAGTCGAGATTCCTGAGCCAACGCAAGCACAAGCCGTCACCCTGCCGGAAGCGAGCCTGACGGCGCTTTTCGGGATCGCCGACGAGAATCTGCGCGCAATCGAAGAGGCGTACGGAGTTCGTCTGGCCGCTCGGGGCAACGAGATCTCGGTCGTCGGAGAGGGCCCTGCGGAGGAGGCTGCCCGGCGGCTCTTGGCCGGCCTTTCCGAGCTTCTCGCCATGGGCTATCCGCTGCGCTCCGGCGACGTGGCCACCGCGATTCGCGTGGCTCGCGAGGACCCGAGCGCTTCCCTGGTCGAGTTTTTTGTCGACAGCCCTTTTGGAGAAAGCCTCAAATCGGTCGTCACGGCGCGCAACATCAAGCAGCGTCTGTACGTCCAGACGATCGATCGGCACGACCTCGTGTTCGCCATCGGCCCCGCCGGCACCGGCAAGACCTATCTGGCGGTCGCGATGGCGGCGGCGGCGCTCCTCGCGAAGAAGGTCAAGCGCATCGTTCTCGCTCGGCCGGCAGTGGAAGCGGGTGAGCGTCTGGGTTTTCTTCCCGGAGACATGGTCGAGAAAGTGAATCCTTACCTGCGGCCTCTTTATGACGCGCTCTACGACATTCTGGGTTACGAGAAAACCGCGAAACTTCTCGAGCGCGGCATCATCGAGGTGGCTCCGATCGCATTCATGCGCGGCCGGACTTTGAACGATGCCTTCATCATCCTCGACGAGGCCCAGAACACGACTTCCGAGCAGATGCGGATGTTCCTGACTCGGATCGGATTCGGCTCGAAGGCAGTCGTGACAGGCGACGTGACCCAGGTCGACTTGCCGCAGGGGAAGACCTCGGGCCTGCGCGAGGCGCAGCAGCTGCTGGCGCGGATCGAGGGCATCCGTTTCGTACTTTTCGACGAGCGCGACGTGGTCCGGCACCCGCTCGTGCAATCGATCATCACCGCCTACGATCTGCTCGACCGCGAGCGCGAGCGCGAAGCCTCCACTCGGCCCAACGGGCGCTAAGAGTCGGCGATGACTTCCGAAACGCCTCCTCGGCGTACGACTCATCCCATTCGGCGATCGGTCACGCGGGACGAGAGCGCCGACAAGCGCCCGCGTGTGAGCCGGCTGATCTGGGCGGGGGTCTACGTCCTCGTCACGACGTTTTGTTTCGTACCGTCGCTGACGCTTCGCACGGCTCCGGTGCGCGCGGGAACGATCGCGACGCGCGACTTCGTCGCTCCTCGAGACCTCATCCTCCCCGATCCGGCGGCCACCGATCGGCGCCGGAGCGAGGCCTCCGCCGAGGTCCTTCCGGTCTACGACTGGGACTCCGGCGCCGCACAGCGGCTCGAGAAAGAGCTCGCCGATTCCTTTCGCAAAGCGCGTGAGGCGCTGACGTCGGCGCGCCGCCGCGGCGCCAGCCTCACGGCCGCCCGGGATGCGTTCGGGATGCCGATGGGCGAGGAGACGTTCGCGGCGCTCCTGCGGCTGTCTTTTTCCCAGGAGATCGAAGATCGCCTCGCCGCCTCGGCTGCCGATCTCTATCGGGTGGGGATCGTCGACAATCGGGATCTGCTCCTGGAGAACCGCGCTCGGGGCGTGGTCCTTCGGGAGGCGGGCTCGGGGCGCGAGACGCGGCGGCGGGAGCTTTCCGACGCGGTCGAATACGGATCCCCGGTCAAGAACGCGCTGATGTCGCGGCTGTCCGGGGGGCCATTGCGCGGGAAGGAAGTGCCGGAGGTGTCTGCCTGGCTCGCCGGAGCGATGCGGCCCAACATGACGTTCAACGGCGCGGAGACGGAGCGGCGGCGCAGCGAGGCCTCCCGCTCGGTCGAAACGGTGTTGACCAAGATTCCGAGGGGGAAGGTGCTCGTGCGGCGAGGCGACGAGATCACGCCCCGGGCCGCGGAGTGGATTGCCGCGGTCCGCGCGTCCGTGTCCGATCCTTCTTCGCGGTTGAAGGTGTTCGGCGTTCTCCTGCTTCAGATGCTCGCGGCGCTCGTGTTCTGGACCGATACGCTTCGCCAGCGGCGCCGTCGCCGTGAGCGCGACACCGATGTCGTGAACGCGTCGATCCTCGCTGCGGGAATCGTGTTCGCGCTTCTCGTGCGCGGCGCGTTCGGTCTGGCGGAGGAATTGTCATCGAGCTTCGGCGGCTCGGCCTGGGCTGCCCACACCTATTACGCCATTCCCTTCTCCGCGGGCGCGATCATGGCGAGTCTGGTGGCCGGAATGGGGCCCGCCCTGCTCTTTGCCGCGGTCCACGCGATCGGGGCCGGCGTGTTGATGGGCCAGAGCTTTTCGTTCGTGCTCTACGCCCTGATCGGCTCGCTCGCGGGAATCTTCGGGATCGGCCGGCTTCGGTCCCGCAGCGTGCTCCTCACGATGGGCGGCATTGTGGCGGCTGCCAACTTAGTGACGATCACGGTGATCACGCTCTTGACCGGCGAATTCGTCACCGGCGACTTCTTCGTCGATGCCGCGGCCGCGCTCGTCGGCGGCTGGTTCGTGGCCATGCTCATCGGGGCGGCGCTGCCTCTCTTCGAGCACTTCTTCCACGTCA
>DATDNV010000156.1:0-5369 GCA_036518075.1 Thermoanaerobaculia bacterium | reverse complement strand
CCCAGCGAAGATCGTTTCTACGTGCCGGGACGTGACCGCCACGTCTTCGAGATCGACGGCCTCAAGTTCGGCATCGCGATCTGCCACGAGGGCTGGCGTTATCCCGAGACGGTGCGGTGGGCGGCCGTGCGAGGGGCCAGGGTCGTCTTCCATCCTCAGCACACCGGCCGGGAGCGCGGCGGAGCTCTTCTGACCGAGTGGGGCGCCGCCACCAACCCCTACTACGAAAAAGCGATGATGTGCCGGAGCATCGAGAACACGATCTATTTCGCGAGCGTCAACTATGCGCTGGCCTTCCCGGAGTCGGCGACGAGCCTGATCGATCCCACGGGCCACTGTCAGGCCTACCTGCCGTATGGCCGGGAGGGGGTTCTGGTGCAACTCATCGACCTCGAGAAAGCGACCGGCCTGCTGGCAGGTCGATACGCGCCGGAGCGATACCGGGAACTGACTCCGGCGTGAACGGGGCCCCGGCGATGAACCAGAAGCCGACGACCATCGACGACTATCTCTCGAGACTGAGCGGCGAGAAGCGGAGAACTCTCCAGAGCATTCGGAAAGCGATCAAGGCCGCCGCACCGAGGGCCGAGGAGTGCATCAGTTATCAGCTGCCCGCGTTCCGCCTGGACGGCCGGATGCTGGTCTGGTTCGGGGCGGCTTCCCGACACTGCTCGTTTTATCCGGGAGCGGAACCGATCCGGGCGCTCCGACGAGAGCTCGAGGGCTACGCGACCAGCAAAGGCACCGTCCGCTTTCCCGCCGATCGTCCTCTTCCCGCCGCGCTCGTGCGGAAACTGGTTCGAGCGCGAATCGCGGAGCGGGCGGACCCGAAACGCAAGACGGCAGTCGAGGATCGCGCTCAGCCGAAGAAATGACCGCAGTCAAGAAGAACGCGAGATGCCCAAGATGACTGCCTTTCTGGCATACGTCGATCAGGCTAGAAGATCGTCATCGCAGACTTGAAGAAGGCGTACGGGGGGGAGTGACGGCCGTGAAGCCGGCTTTCCATGCCTGAGCACCGCGCGAAGTTCGTCGACTCGGCTTGCAACGGAAGTGACCGGGCTGGGTCCTTCGAATCTATTCTTCGAGAGGACTCTCGGGCCCGACAGGACGTCGGGCGACCTCGGGTCATCCCTCGACCGAAAACCGCAACCCAGTCGAGAAGTGAGACCTGCTACCGCGGCCAGAGCCAGCCGAAGACGAGCCCCGTCACGACCGCGTAGATCAGTCCATCGAGCGTCGACTTCAGGGTCGTCGAGATCGAGCGCCAATACCAGATCGTGAACTGCCAGAGCCCGACGGCGTAGCAGGCGAACGCGGTCACGCCCGCGAAGCGAAGAACCGGCCGCATGCCCGCTCCCGCCGAGAGCGCGCGGCCCGCCACGTAGGCTGCGATCCCGCTGACGGCGACGCAATAAAGAAACCAGAGAGCGAGGCTCTTGCCCATCGCCGGAGGCCCGCTCGGGCGGATCGTCATAAGGCCAACCGGGCCTTTCTTCATCTTCTCCACGAAAGCCGGGTTCCTCAGGTCCTTGGAGCTCTGGGGGCGCGGGAAGCAGTAGTCACCGGCAGCAATGTCGAACTTACGCACCGCATCCATGAAGCCATCCTCGTTGGGCACACCTCGAAAATCCCCGTGGTGATATCCGAGCACCATGTGAATGATCGAGCTCGCGACGAAGACGGCGACCGCGGAGACGAGGATGGGAATCCACAGTGACGCGATCGGTACCATGGAGACCTCCTAGCAGAAATGGTTTCGACGAATCCTATCCCGGCGAGTTGGGGTTGTTCGCGCGTTCCGAATCGTTATTTGGCGGCCTGCGGCTCGGGAGCGCTGATCCAGCGGACGATCTTCCATGCTCCATCCTGCTGTTGCCGCCAGACCTCGAAGCTGCGGACCTTTTCGGTGGAATCTCCGGACGCGTGCTTCGTGGTGAACACCCAGGTGTCTCGGACGACCCCGAGTCCTCCCGAGATCAGCACCTCGTTGACCGTGACCTGATAGTTCGTCACGCGATCCGTGGGAGGCCGCTTCGACGTCGCCACTTCGCGCTCGTAGGTGATGTCGGGAAGCCCCGGGTACCATCCGATCAGGTCGGGCGCCCAGACGTCGAGCGCCGCTTTCCAATCCTGGCGATTCGCCGCATCCACCCACCGCGAGAGCGCCGCGCGGATCTCCTTCTCGGCGGCCGAGTCGGAAGTCTCCGCCGGGGCGGCTGATAGACTCGCGGCGAGAAGAGGAGCCGCGCTCAGGAGAGTCAGCCAATGCGTTCTCATCGGTATTCTCCTTGAAGCGGGAAGTCTATCGTCGAGCGGCGGGGCGTTGGGGCGAGCCGTGATCGCCGCTTTCGGACTGGCACTGAGCCTGATGGCCCTTGAGCAGGGTACCGACGGGGAAGCCGTCGTCGGCGTCGTGGACCACATCGTCTATGGAACGCCGGACCTCGATCTGGGAATTCAGAGGATCGAGGAGGCTCTCGGCGTGCGGGCGATCCCGGGCGGCCAGCATCCGGGCCGGGGCACACGCAACGCGCTCCTCTCGCTGGGGCCCGGCCGATATCTCGAAATCATCGGTCCGGACCCCGAGCAGCCGAACCCGCCAACGCCGAGGACGTTCGGGATCGACGGACTGAAGGTGCCCCGTCTGGTCGCGTGGGCCGCCAGAGCCTCCGACCTGGATCGACAAGCGAACGAAGCGAACCGTCGGGGAGTGGCTATGGGAGATGTCGCCTCGGGAAGCCGGAAGCGGCCCGACGGATTGCTTCTCTCCTGGAGATACACGGCGCCGCAGGCGGCGATGGCGCTTGGGGAAGGAGTGGTCCCGTTCTGGATCGACTGGGGCCAGAGCCCGCACCCCTCCGGAAACGCTCCCGCGGGCGCCCGGCTGGTCGGTCTCCGCGCGGAGCATCCGGAGCCGGAGCGCATCCGCTCAATCCTGGAGAGGATGGGGATTCCGCTGCCGGTCTCGGCCGGCCCGCGACCTGCATTGATCGCGACGATCGAGAGCTCTCGAGGCCGGGTGGAAATTCGCTAGCGAGGAGATCGATGAGCGACACTTCGGATGCCAAGAGAGAGCTTCTCCGCCACACTCTGGCGACACTGGCTTATCGCGGGGGAAAGGCGGTGCGCGGAGTCCCCGAGAACTTCGCGACGTTCCGTGCAGGAGAGAAATCGCGGACACCCGCGCAAATTCTGGCGCACCTGGGCGACCTCCTCGACTGGGCGCTGTCGCTCGCGAAGGGAGCGCAGACCTGGCGCGACTCGGCCCCCAGCCCCTGGGGCCGCGAGACGACCCGTTTCTTCGAGGGCCTCGAGCGCCTGGATCAGTACCTGGCGTCGGACGCGCCCCTGAAGGCGTCCTCCGAAAAGCTGTTTCAGGGGCCGATCGCCGATGCGCTCACGCACGTGGGACAGATCGCGATGCTCCGCCGCCTCGCGGGCTCGGCGATGAAAGGGGAGAACTATTACAAAGCCGATATAGTCGTCGGCCGCGTCGGGCAGGACCAATCTCCCGCCGTGATGGAGTTCGACTGACGCAGGGCTCCCGAACCTTTCTCGTCGAAACAGATCGATTCGGCCTCCGGGAGATGCGCCGTGAGGACCTCGATTTCATCGCCGGAATGCTGGCCGATCCCGAGGTCATGCGTTTCTATCCGAAGCCTCTGAGCAGAGACGAATCCGCAGCCTGGATCGACCGGCAGCTCGAGCGGTATCGAACGGACGGCCATGGGCTCTGGCTGGTCGTAGATAAGGGATCGGGAGCCCCGGTCGGCCAGGTCGGGCTCGTGAACCAGCTCGTCGACGGCGTCCACGAGCCGGAGATCGGGTATCTCATCCACCGCCCATACTGGCGCCAGGGCTACGCCAGTGAGGCGGCCCTCGGTGTCCGCTCTTACGCCTGGAGCATGCCGGGACGAAACCGGGTGATCTCGCTGATCCGGCCGAACAACCTTCCATCCCAGGGAGTCGCTCGAAAACTGGGAATGCGGATCGAGAAGGAGACGCTCTTTCGAGGTCTCCCTCATCTCGTTTTCTCCGTCGAGAAAGACCGCGCCTAGGCGTTGGACGAGATGGGCGCCGCGCGCGGAACGCCGAGCCGGTCGTAGATCCAGTCTCCCGCCGGCACCGAAGCTGCGGCGAGCACTGCGCCGGCGAGGACATCGACGACGTAGTGATAACGGCAGTAAATCGTCGAGATGATGAGACAAGAGGCAACCGGGAGCAGCCACCAGAAGGCAGGTCGGGCGCGGCGGAAAGCGACGAGAAGCACCGTCACGGCAATCATCGTGTGCCCCGACGGGAAGACGTCGAACTTGGTGTGCTCGAGAGAGTTCAGGGTCTCGGAGATCGCCCGGGCGATGGGCGTCGTTTCGAGTGAAACGGTGTGCCGGTCGGCGAGCGCATAGCGCGGTCCCAGAGCCGGGAGCGCGAAGTACCCCGCGTAGGAAACGAGATAGCAGAACGTGAGCGTGAAGATGTAGCGGCGCAGAGCGATCCGGTCCCGGAACCAGAGGACGACGCCCAGAGCGAGCGCGATGAAGTAGTAGGTCGTGTAGGAGAGATAAAAGAAATCGTTCGCCAGAGGAGTCACGAAGCGCTGAAGCCAGACGGTTACGTCGGTTCCGAACAGGAGCCGGTCCGCGGCGATCAGGAGGTCATCCCGCGCGCCTCCCCGCGCAGCCGTGATCAGCGGCCCGAGGGTTTCATAGAGAAGCGGAATGAACGCGGTCGGGTAGAAGTCGAGGGCGGCGCGAAGGGGAGCCGGCCAATGCGCCGCCCGAGGAACACAAAGCGCGATGACGACAACGCCGCCGGCGAGAACCCCGTAGCGTCCGAGAAGACTTCCGGGATCCGGCAGACGGTTCCAGAGAACGAGCGTCAGAATCGCAAGGACGCCCAAGGTGGCGAGGTTGAGCGCCTCGAGCAGCCGCGGTCGCACGATCCCTTATAACCGATCCTTCTCCGCGTGCCGCCGGGGCCTGCCGGCCGGTGGGATAGAATTTTCTTCGGCTATGCGGGCGCGCCTCGCATCTCTCCTCTTTCTTTGCGCGACGGTCGCTCTGTCCGAGAGCACTCCCATCGTGATCTCGGGCCGCATCGACACGCCCATCCACCCCGCCGCCGCCAACTACCTCAAGCGCCTCATCGCGGGCGCGGAGTCGGGCGGAGCGGCGCTGATCGTCCTGAGCATCTCGACCCCCGGCGGGCTGTACTCCTCGACGCGGGAAATGGCCGAGGCGATCCTTGCTTCGAAGGTTCCCATCGCGACGTACGTCTCTCCGTCGGGAGCGTCCGCGGCCTCCGCGGGTTTCTTCATCCTCGAGGCGGGTGACGTCGCGGCGATGGCGCCCGGAACGAATGCGGGC
>DATDNV010000155.1:0-11941 GCA_036518075.1 Thermoanaerobaculia bacterium | reverse complement strand
CGGACGGCGAAAGCATGGCGGTGGTTCGGGCGCCCGACTGGCGCTACCGGCTGGAATACCCGGTCGGGAAAGTTCTCTACGAGACACCGGGTTGGATCGGAGCCGTGCGCGTCTCTCCCAAAGGGGACGCGGTCGCCTTCTTCGATCAGCCCCAACTCGGCGACGACCGCGGCAGTCTCGCCGTGATCGACCGCGCGGGACACAAAACCACTTTGTCGACGGGCTGGGCGAGCATGCAGGGGCTCGCATGGAGCCCTGCCGGCAACGAAATATGGTTTACCGCTTCGGACACGGGCTCCGACCGACGGCTCTGGGCGGTGACGCTCTCAGGAAAGCGGCGGTTCATCGCCGCCGCGCCCGGCGAGCTGACGGTCGCGGACATCTCGAAGAGCGGGCAGGTCCTGTTCCAGCACGGCCGGAACCAGATCGGCCTGTTCGTTCTCCTGCCCGGCGAGACGAAGGAGCGGGATGTGTCGGCGCTCGACTGGTCGAGATCGCCGATTCTCTCGATTGACGGGAAGATGCTCATCTTCTCCGAAGAGGGAGAGGGCGGAGGCCCGGGCTACTCGGTCTTCTTTCGCAAACTGGACGGCTCGGCACCCACGCGGCTCGGCGAGGGCGAGGCCATCGCGCTCTCGCCGGATGGGAAGTGGGTCCTCACGGCCGTCGTTCGCGCTTCCCCGCTTGAGCTCGTCCTGCTGCCGACGGGGGCCGGCGAGCCGAAGCCCCTCAAAAAGTCGTCCATCACTCCGGAAAACTTCAACGCGTGCTTCTACCCGGACGGGCGCAAGGTCATTTTCATTGGCAGCGCTGCAGGACGCCCTCGCCGGATGTACGAGCAGGATCTCGAGGGAGGAGATCCGCGCCCGATCTCCCCGGAGGGCGTCGTCGGCAGCTGTCTCTCGCCGGATGGAAAGCGGCTCGCGGTACGCGTCCAGGCAGCGGAACGGATATCGATTCTGACGTTGGCCGACGGGACGGTCCGGCCTCTGGGAGGCTCTGAGCCCGGCGACCGCCCCCTCGAATGGAGCGCCGATGGAGGCTCCCTGTTCGTACGCCCCCGGCGCAGCGACGACACCATCGCCGGAGGTGCTTCGCTGACGGACCGAGTCTTTCGCATCAACGTCGAGTCCGGCCGCCGCGAGCTCTGGAAAGAGTTTCGGCCCGCCGACCCGGGCGGCATGAACGGCATAACGATGGGCGCGATTACGCCGGACGGAAAGACGCTCGCGTTCACCTACGGCCGCCGCAACTCGGACCTCTACGTCGTGACCGGCTGGAAGTAGCGCCGAGACTCAGCCTCTTGCGCCAGCGGATTCTTTGACGCTGCCGGATTCCCCGCTCCCTGACTGGAGTATGTTTTGCAGCGGCCGGAGGTGGGAATGATCCGATTGAACGTCAACGGTAAGGATCACGTCCTCGACGTGAATCCGGACACGCCGCTTCTCTGGGTGCTCCGTGAAGATCTGGGACTGACCGGGACCAAGTACGGCTGCGGCATCGCTTTCTGCGGCGCCTGCACGGTTCACATCGATGGATATGCGGCCCGATCCTGCGTTGCTCCGGTTTCTTCCGCGCAGGGCAAGAAGATCGTGACGATCGAAGGGCTGGCGCCGGCCGGGAAAATGCACGCTGTCCAGCGCGCCTGGATCGATGAGGATGTCGTCCAGTGCGGCTACTGCCAGCCGGGTCAGATCATGGCGGCGGCGGCGCTGCTCGCGGAGCGCCCCCAGCCGACCGATGCGGACATCGACGCGGCACTGTCCGGGAACGTTTGCCGTTGCGGGACCTACCAGCGAATCCGGGCGGCGGTTCATCGCGCGGCCGGCGCTGCAGAGAAGACACAGAAAGCGCAGAAGTCGGAGAAGAAATCATGAGCGCGCGCTCGGGCTTCGATCGCCGCCAGTTCCTGAAGACTTCCACGGGTCTCGTCATCGGTTTCACGATCGTTCCCGGGCTCGCGCCCAAGCTGGCGTTGGCGCAGGAAGCGTCAAAGGCTGCGGCCAGGCCGCTTCCGGACCCGAATGCGTTCCTGAGAATCGGCGAAGACGGGAGCGTCACCGTCCTTCTCGCTCATTCCGAGATGGGGCAAGGCATCTGGACGACGCTGCCGATGCTCGTGGCGGAGGAGCTCGGATGCGACTGGTCGCAGATCAAAGTCGAGCACGCACCCGCCGCTCCCGCCTACGTCCACACCGCCTTCGGCATGCAGATGACCGGAGGCTCGACCTCGACCTACACCGAGTACGACCGCTACCGGCAGGTCGGCGCGCTCGCCCGCGAGATGCTCGTCGCCGCCGCGGCCAAACAGTGGAAGGTCGAGCCCTCGACCTGCCGCGTCGAAAAGGGATACGTCGTCAGCGGCGAGAAGCGGCTCCCCTTCGGAAAGCTCGCCGCCGCCGCTCAGAAAGAGACGCCGCCCAAGCAGGTTCGCCTGAAGGACGCGAAGGACTGGACGATCCTCGGCAAGCCCACCAAGCGGCTCGATTCACCCGAGAAGGTCACGGGCCGCGCGCAGTTCGGTCTCGACGTGAAGCTGCCCGGCATGATGACGGCGCTCGTCGCGCGCGCTCCGGTCTTCGGGGGCAAGGTCAAGAGCTTCCGCGCGCAGAAGGCGAAGGCCATTTCCGGCGTCAAGGCGGTCGTCGAGGTTCCTTCCGGCGTTGCGGTCGTGGCGGACCGCTTCTACGCCGCCCGGCTCGGACGCGAAGCGCTCGAGATCGACTGGGACCTGGGTCCGGGCGCGGAGATCACGACCGAACGGCTGCGCGAGGAATATCGCGCGCTCGCTCAGACTCGGGGCGCGACTGCGGCGGAGGCCGGAGATCTGGACTCGGGATTTCGCAGCGCCGCGAAGACGCTCGAAGCGGACTACGAATTTCCGTACCTTGCCCACGCGACAATGGAGCCGCAGAACTGCACCGTGCGCATCGGCGACGGGGAGTGCGAGATCTGGACCGGCACGCAGTTCCAGACGATGGACCAGAAGAATGCGGCGGAGATCCTGGGATTGAAACCCGAGCAGGTCAAAATCCACACGACGTTCCTGGGAGGCGGCTTCGGGCGCCGCGCCACGCCGACGAGTCACGTTGTCACCGAAGCCGTTCATGTGGCGAAGGCGGCCGGAGTTCCCGTCAAGGTCGTCTGGACGCGAGAGGACGACATGCACGGCGGCTACTACCGGCCGATGTGGCTGCACCGGCTCCGGGTGGGCGTGGACGCCACGGGCTTCCCCGTCGCCTGGCAGCAGGCGATCGTCGGCCAATCGATCGTGGCGGGAACGGTTTTCGAGCCGATGCTGGTCAAGGACGGCATTGACGGAACGTCGGTCGAGGGCGCCGCGGACTCTCCCTACTTGAAACAGATTCCCAATCACCGGATCGATCTTCACTCGCCGAGATCGCCCATCACTGTTCTTTGGTGGCGCTCGGTCGGCGGCACGCACACGGCCTTCGCGATGGAGTGCATGGTTGACGAGCTCGCCCATGCCGCGGGGAAGGATCCGCTCGCGTACCGCAGGCTCTTACTGAAGAATCATCTCCGGCATCTCGGCGTGCTGAACCTCGCCGCCGAAAAAGCGGGCTGGGGCACGCCACTGCCGGCGGGACGGTTCCGAGGCCTCGCCGTGCACGAATCGTTCAACAGCTACGTGGCGGAGGTCGCCGAAGTCTCGGTCGTCAAAGACCGCATTCGGGTTCATCGAGTCGTCTCCGCGGTCGACTGCGGCATCTGCATCAATCCGGCCGGCGTGCGCGCGCAGATCGAGTCGGGCATCGTTTTCGGCTTGACCGCCGCGCTCTACGGCGAGCTGACGTTCAAGGACGGCCGCGTCCAACAGGCCAATTTCAACGACTATCCGATGGTCCGCATCAACGAGATGCCCGCGATCGAAGTCCACATCGTTCCGAGCAAGGAGAAGTCCGGCGGCGTCGGCGAGCCGGGAACGCCTCCCATCGCCCCTGCCGTCGCCAACGCCGTCTTCGCCGCCACGCAAAAGCGGCTGCGGAACTTGCCGCTTCGGCTGGCGTGAGGTGAATCCCATGAACAGAAAGCCGGGTTTCTCCTCGAGGCGTCTTGCGGTTCCGGCGGCGCTGGTCGCCGCCGCGATCGGTTGGGCGGGGGCTCGATCCGCGTCCGCGCAGACGGGCGTCTCGAAAGAGGACGGCATCGCCGCATTCGAGACGGTGAAGACCGTGCTGCAGCACCCGCGCTGTCAGAACTGCCACATCCCGGGCGACGCGCCGTTGCAGTTCGATCAGGGACTTCCCCACGCAATGAGCGTCGTGCGCGGTCCCGACGGAAACGGCGCGCCCGGACTCGCCTGCGGGACCTGTCACGGCGACGCGAATCCGCCCGCGGCCTGGGGCGCGCACATGCCGCCCGGCGCGCCGACCTGGAGCCTCCCGACGGCCCGCCACAGGATGGTCTTCATTGGCCTCTCGAGCGGCGATCTGTGCCGCTCCCTCAAAGACAAATCGAACAACGGCGGCAGGGATTTCGAGGCGCTGATCCGCCACGTCAGCGAAGACGAGCTCGTGGGCTGGGGCTGGCATCCCGGCGTCGGCCGCGCACCGGTTCCGATCCCGCGCGAAGAGTTCGTCGCGAAGTTCAAGGAGTGGATCGCGGCCGGAGCCCCCTGCGCGCCGTAGCGCTGGACTGAGCGCCGCTAAGAGCTGCTTCGTTCACAGCTTCTCGAAGTCTTCGAGGCAACGGTTGCTGAACGTGAAAGAGCAGATTCGCGCGCCTTTCTGACTGGGGGAGAAGACGAGCTCGTGCGTCTTCGTATCGTCGTCCTTGGCGGTGATGTAGTACATCTTCGGCTCGTCGATGACGACAACCGTCTGCCCGTCCGGGCGCGCCTTGACGTCCACGCCGCGCTGCGCTTCCGGAATCGGCTTCCCGTCGCGTGTCACGACGACTTCGACAGGTTGTTGAGTCGCCCGATCGAGCACGGCGTAAACTTCGCGCCCGCGATAAGAAATCCCCAGTGAGATCGGCGCGCTCGGCGTCTGGTCCTCGGCTGACTCGAGGCTGGACGCGCGGTTCATCCACTTACCCTGAGCGAAGAAGCCTTTGATGATCCGCTTCTCGGTCGGCTTGTAGTCAACGACCTTTCCTTCCTGGAACCCTTCCACGTTCGCAATCGTCGCGCCCACGTACTTGCTGTACGTGGCTCCGACCAGGATCTCCGGGCTCATGTCGCCGCACTGCCTCGTGAAGAGGTCCTTGTCCTCGGGGATGACGATTGCGGAGTAGTCCAGCTCGGAATGCCCCTGCTTGAGCAGCTCCTGAATCAGGCGCTCCTCCTTTCCGTAATCCCCTTCCCCCTTGCGGACTTCGCGTATGACTCCGGATCGATCGATCAAGAACGTCTCGGGCCAGCTGTCGGCCTTGTATGAGCCCCAGATCTCGTCCTTCACGTCCGCGATCGCCGGGTACGGGAGCTGGAATCGGGCGTACGCGCGCTCGATGTTCTTCGGGTCGTTGGCAAACAGGAACTCTGCCCTGTGCACGCCGACGATCTCCAGACCATCCTTGTGATATCGCGCGTACCACTGCTTGAGATGCGGAAACGTGCGAATGCAGTTGATGCACGTGTAGTCCCAGAAATCGACGATCACGACCTTGCCCTTGAGCTCCTTCATCGAAGGGTGCGCTCCGCTCGAGCCGATCCAAACCGTTCCGCGCGGAAAGTCCGGCGCCTTCGCGCCTACGGCCAGTTGCGCGAGCGCTGCAGCGGTCACGCCAAGGAGGAGCGCGCCAAGCAGCAGACGGGCCTTGCGTCGAATAGTCATGAGAACAGTCTCTTTGGCGCACCGACGTCTCGCAAGCACCACTCAGTCTCAAACAGCTATGACCACTCTCGTCGGTATGAGCCGACCGCTCCTGCTCGCCGCCGTTCCTCGCTGAGAGCCAGGACGTCAGTTGTCCAGCTAACGAATTAGTTTTCGTCCCGATGGGCTCCGAAGGCACTGAAGATTGCGGCGAGCGTTTCCTTATATGGTAACGCTTATGTTACTATAGCGATGTCGATTATTCGGATCCGCGAGTATCTCGACGCGAGGGGCGATCGCCCTACCGGATATGGTTCGACAATCTGAATGCTGAGGCAGCGGCGAAGGTTGCGACGGCGGCGTATCGACTGGAGGCAGGAAAGTTCTCTTGCGTAAAGGGAGTCGGTGGCGGCGTGTTCGAGAGAAAGATCGACTTCGGACCAGGCTACCGGATCTACTTTGGGAGGGACGGCGAGAGTCTCGTGATTCTGTTAGGTGGCAGCAGCAAGCAGCGGCAGTCGGACGCGGTCGTTACAGCCCAACTGAGATGGGTCGACTACAAGCGGCGCAAGGCAACGAGCCAGCGAGTGGAGTAAGCATGGCACTCACACGGAGCTTTAAAGAGACGATCGGTGCACGCGCCAAACGGGATCCGCGCTTTCGTGAAGCCCTCTTTACGGAGGCCATCAACGAATTCCTTGCAGGCCACACTGCGGAAGGCAAAGCAATTTTGAGGGATTTGGTAAATGCGACGGTCGGTTTTGAGCGTCTCGCTCACCAACTTCACAAGCCGAGCAAGAGTCTTCACCGCATGCTTGCGCCGCACGGCAACCCGAGCACCGAGAACTTTTTCGAAATCGTCAACCAGTTACAGAAGAAGACTCGAGTAAAGCTGCGAGTGATCGCGAAGACCGCCTGAGAGCCCTGTCCCTCGCGGGCGTCAGAGCGTTGTCACGACCGGTCGAACGACGCCTTGATCCACTGCGGCCCGTTCGGTCCGCCCTTGATCTGTTTGGCCTGACTCTTCCCCACGCTCTTGACCTTCAGGCTCTTGACCTTCTTTCCCGGCGTCTCGCGTTTCTTGGTCGCCATGCTCAACCTCCTCAGGACTGTTGCAGGAGCGTCTTCTTGCCCCACTGCGGTCCTATAGGGCCGCCCTTGATCTGCTTGGCCTGACTCTTTCCGACGCTTTTGACCTTCAGGTTCTTGACGCTGCGAGTGGACCGACGTTTGGGCTTGCTCGTCATTCTGATTCTCCTTCCGTTCCGAGGCACGCCCGGGACAGAGCATCCTTCTTGCCATGACAGGCTTCGCGCCAATTTGTTGCAGGCAAAGGCTCTCGAGTCTTGGGCGAGTTGATCTCGCGAACCAAGTGCCTCACTTCGGTGCGAAACCGTGCTTCATTCTGAGACCAACCAGATTCGCTGAACCCCCAGGAGCTGCCGCCGCTCGCAGCGCGAGCGTCCGCAGTCTACTTACTTCGCTGCCGCGACGAGCTTCTGGAAGCGCGGGTTCTTGCGCAGCGGATCGAAATTGGGGTCGATCTTCAGCCAGCCGGGTGAGAGGTAGTAAGGGACCTTCAAGAGGGGCTCGAGCTGATCGAGTGCCTTCTCGGGCTCGCCCGTGAGAATGTAGATCCGGACGAGCTGGTGCTGGAGGTAGGCTCCGGCGTAAGCGTCTTTCGAAATGGGCAGAAGCTCGCTCCCTTGCCGCCCTTCCCGCATCGCTTCCTCCTTGCGGCCCAGATAGGCGAGGGAGAGCCCGAGAAACACACGACGCTGAGCATCGTTGGGCACTTGGCGAAGCTGCTCTTCGCTGGCCTTGCGCGACTCTTCGGCATAGACGCGCACGTTCGCCGCATCCCCCTTGAGCGCATACGCTTGCGCGAAGCAGATGCCCCACGCCGTGCGGTCCCCATCGAATGCATCCGGCGTGAGCCGCAGGAGCACTTCGCGTTGCGCGTCGTTCAGTACCCAGACGAGATCCCAGTACTGGGACAGATATGCCACGAGCGCAGTGGGCTCGGTGTTCTTCTCCGCGGATTGCAAGTAGGCACGGGCGGCGGCGAGATCTCCATCCCCAAGAAACGCCATCGCTTTTCGTTCGATCAGTTCGAGGCCCGCCGGCGAGAAAGCAAGTCCGCGGTCGAGAATCTCGTGCGCCTCCGGATAGCGTCTTTGCCATACCAGTACGGTTCCTAATCGCCGGAGTGTCAGGACGGACCTCGGGTCGAGCCGTTCGGCCTGCTTCAAGTGATTCAATGCCGCGTCCCACTTCCCCACGGTCTCCTCGGTCACGGCGACCGCGCTGAGGATCTCGGCGTTCGCGGGCGCCAGACGCTGCGCCTTCATGTACTGCTCCAGGGCCTGGCTCATGTCGCCCGCAACGAGGCGTTCATAGCTCCCCATGGCGTGGTATCCCTCGGGCCGATTGGGAGCCAATGCGATCGCTTTCGCGGCCGCGCTTCGGGATCGCTCCGCCAGCTCGGGTCTGGGCGTGCTGTTCGAATAAAGAAACGCGCTCGCCGCCGAGAGTCGAGCCCATGCCTGCACGAAGTTCGGATCGAGCGCCACGGCCTGCTCGTAGAACCCAAGCGATTTGCGCAAGCTCGGAGGATCGTTCGCCGACGCGGCCTTGGATGCTTCTTCGCCTTTGAGGTAGGCGTCATAGGCCGCGAGATTCTCGGTCGGCTTCGCGGAGAGCTTCTTCTCCTCTCCCGCAGCCAGTGCGACGCCCAGAGCTTCCGCCACCTTCGACGCGATGTTCGACTGGACCTGGAAGACATCGGTCAGAGAGGCATCGAACGGCTGTTGCCACTTGGATGAAGGAGGTCCGGACTCGGAAATCTCGACCAGCTCGGGGCTGACATGAACGCGGCTCGAACCGCCGCTCTTCTCCCAGCGAACCGTGGCGGTCAGCAAATACTTCGCTTCCAATTCCTGAGCGATTTGTTGCGGCGTCTTGCTCGTCTTCTTGTACGGAATGGAGCTCGCGCGGGCGATGACCTGGATACCCGAGATCGACGTCAGCTTGCCGCGCACCTCATCCGTCATGCCATCGGCGAAGTAGTCGTCCTCGGGAGAGCCGAGGTTCTCGAAGGGCAGCACGGCGACACGCTTGACGCCTGACGCTCCACCTCCAGCGCGGGGAACGCGGCGCAGCATCAGGATGCCCGCGATCGCGAATACTGCGACGACGGCGACTGCGGCAATCAGGATGGGCTTCTTCCCTCGAGGTGGCGCGGCGGCCTGGACGCCGCTTTCGGCCGTCGTCGGGCCAGAAGCTTCTGAAAGCGCGAACACCACGTCCTTCGCGGACTGGAACCGGCTGTCCGGGTCCTTCTCGAGGCAGTGCCGAACGATGTGGTCGAGCGCGACCGGAATGATCCGGCCGGACTGCGAGATTTCCGGCGGCTCGTCCCGCATGATCGCCGCCATCGTGTCGCTCGCCGTATCTCGCTTGAAGGCCTTCCGGCCCGACAGCATCTCGTACAGAACTGCACCGAGCGAAAAGATGTCTGACCGCTGATCGACGGGAAGTCCGCGCACCTGCTCGGGCGACATGTATCCCATCGTGCCCATCACGGTTCCGGGCGCCGTGTGCGCCGTATCCGTCGGCGCGCTCGTCTTCTCGGTGCCTTTCTCGACGCGCTTGGCGAGGCCGAAGTCGAGAAGTTTGACGTGCCCCTCGCTCGTGACGAAGACGTTCTCCGGCTTCAAGTCACGGTGCACGACGCCCTTGCCGTGCGCCGCGGAGAGACCGCGAGCGATCTGTAGCCCCCAGTCGACCGCCTGCTTCTGCGAGATCGGTCCTCGGTCGAGCTTGCCCCGCAGCGTCTCGCCCTCGAGAAGCTCGGTCACGGCGTAAGAGACTCCGTCGGCTTTTCCGAAGTCATGGATGGCGAGGATGTTCGGGTGAGAGAGCGACGCGACCGCCTTCGCCTCGGCCTCGAACCGAGAGAGGGCCGTGGCATCGGAGGTCAGGTGACTGGGAAGAACCTTGATCGCGACTTCCCGATCGAGCTTCGCGTCGCGAGCCCGATAGACCTCACCCATTCCCCCGGCGCCGAGCGGCCCGAGAATTTCGTATGCACCCAGCTTGCTGCCGGCAGGAAGTGTCATGACCGCTCGCGGCGCGACAAAGTTTTAAGGCCCTCGTTCAGAAAGTTTCGCAAGCTGGTCGCGCAGCGACCCCTGCGCTGCCAGCCCGTCATGAATCCTGTACCCGGATTCTAATGTGCTTTGGGACCTTGCTGTGTTGCGATGGCAAGACGCTTGAGATGCGCCCGAAGCGCCTCGCGTACCAACGCCGACCGACTCGTCTTCAACCTCCGAGCGGCGCGATTCGCTGCCCTCAAGAGACCCCTCTCGAGCACAATCCGGACCTTGCGGCTTTCAGCCCTCATAGCTTCGTTGCAGTGAAAGGGTCCGCAAACGCCTTTGGCGAGACGGGGCTTGCTCCCGGCTAGGAAATTCTCAGCGCTGGTCGCGCAGCGACCGCCCGCGCTGACAGCTCTCGATGCGACCCGGGCGGTGCTCTCGTGGCCGAGGAATGTGTGAGGTCCGTCCTGAGCCCTGGTCGGAGCGATTCATTAGGTCAGGCCCGGTTCGAGATCGACCCCGACGCCTGCCTCGACCGGAGGAGGCGACGCCGTTCTCCCGTGCCGCTGCGGTTCAAAGACTCAAGCCACTGTTCGAGGGCCAGCTGATTAGGCGGCGTGTTATTCTACACATCTGGCCACACGTCAGAGCGTGTGGATACGGAGGCACGAATGCCGACAAACCTCGCGATTGACGACGGTTTGATTGAGGAAGCAAAGAGGCTTGGCCGCTTCAAGACCAAGAAGGCCGCTGTCACGGCGGCTTTGGACGAATTCATCCGGCGCAGGAAGCAGCTGCGAGTGCTGAAGCTCGAGGGATCAGTGGACTATGTTCCGGGCTACGACCACAAGGCTTCGCGACGAGCCCGTTGAGAGTCCTTGTCGACACGACTATCTGGTCGCTCGCTCTGCGACGGCGGGCGGCAAGTCGAAGCCAGAACGAAAGCCGACTCGTAAAGACGTGGGAAGACCTCATCAAAGACGACCGCATCATTCTGCTCGGAATGATCAGGCAGGAGGTTCTTTCGGGGATCGCGGAATCTCGGCAATTTGAGAAGCTGCGTGATGCGCTGGCCGCTTTTCCGGATGAAACGATTCTGACAAGCGACCATGTCCGCGCGGCGGAACACTTCAATCGCTGTCGCGCATCAGGAGTCGCTGGCTCGCCGGTGGACTTCTTGATTACTGCGACTGCTGAGCGGCTCGATGTGCCGATCTTCACGACCGACCTCGACTTCGTGCGATTCGCCAAGCATCTTCCGATCAGTCTCTTCGGCAGTACGACAACTGACCTCTGAAAGAGGTCGATGTCAATAGAGACCTGAGTTGATGAATGCCTGAATAGTTAGAGATCGGAATGGTGGGGTTCTGGATGGGCGTGGGCGGGTCATTACCAGCGACCCGCCGCGCTGAAGACCAAAAGATTTGCAAAAGCTGTCCCTGTTTTCGCGCCGCTTCCCCACTTCCCAGATGGAAGGTGTGTATGGGGGCGGCCTTGCCCTCGACTAGGAAATTCTCAGCGCTGGTCGCGCAGCGACCGCCGCGCTAGCTGTCAGCCCCGAGCAAGCG
This sequence comes from Thermoanaerobaculia bacterium, assembly GCA_036518075.1. GTDB lineage: Bacteria > Acidobacteriota > Thermoanaerobaculia > UBA5066 > Gp7-AA6 > DATDNV01. The sequence continues at coordinate 499 of DATDNV010000155.1, read as the reverse complement.
GAAGCGATGTGCGAGGTGGTATGATCGTGGTATGCGAACCAAGACCTCCGTCAGTCTGACCGAAGAGCTGCTCGCCGAGATCGCCCGTGTGGCCGGCCGCACAGTCAACCGGTCGGAGTTCCTCGAGAAAGCGGCGTGGGACCGGATTGCCGTCTTGAAGCGCAGGCGCCGTGACGCTCGGGACCGCAGGATTCTCGATCGACAGGCCAAGGCTTTGAACAGCGAGGCGCTGGACGTCCTCGAGTATCAGGCTGATTGGTGAAAAGGGGCGAGCTCTACAGGGTTCGACACCCGCGGGGAGACACAAAACGATCGCGGGTCTTCGTGATCGTCAGCCGAGCGGCCCTGATCGATTCCGCCTTCTCCACCGTCACGTGTGCCCCGGTTTACTCGGTTCGGCATGGCCTCTCGACCCAGGTCCCCGTCGGCACAGAGGAGGGACTCAAGCACGACAGCGCGATCCACTGCGATGAGTTGGTGAGCGTGCCCAAATCAGTGC
>DATDNV010000154.1:0-4977 GCA_036518075.1 Thermoanaerobaculia bacterium | reverse complement strand
TCTCTCGACCGTGGATATCTCGAACAACACCGCGACCGACACGGAGGTTGACTTCTACCTGGATGGAATCGACCTGACCACGTCGGCTTCGATTTCGGTAAATGGGTTCATAACGACGAGGGGATCGAAGAGCCTGATGGGAGCTCGCTCAACGGCGCATTTCGACGATTTCATCGACACAGCCGTACAGGCGGGAATTCTTCCGGCTAGCATCGAACCAGATGGCTTCATCGGCTCATGCCTTTTCGTTTTCAACGGCTACAGCAGGCCCGGTCAGGGGAGCGCGACCGTACGTTTTTACAATTCCTCTGGAGGCGGCACGATCGGGCAGGCCATCCGTGGTCACGTCATGTCAAACAATGAACCGCAAAGCCTGGTCGCTTCCTTCTACGACAAGCGCGGCCAGGCGGGGCCGCAGCTCTATCCGAACATGTTCATCAACAACACGGGCCTGACCCCGTCAGGAGCCGCCGCGACGGGGCCGGTCACGGTTCACATCCAGGCATATGCGAACTCGTCCGGATCGCCGGTCGGAGTGCCAATCGATACCGCAATCGGAATCGGGCAGACCGTCGGCGTTAACGACGTGCTGAACCGGATGCAGGTGCCAGCCACCGACGACACTGTAATCGTCTTTGTCACAGTCACGTCGGGCACCGCCACGATTGCGGGAGTGTCAGCCGAAGTCGACGCCACAACGCGCGACGGTTCTACGGTCGACATGCCTCGTGCCGACTTCTGACGTGCGACCAACCCGCCGTCCGACCCTCCGCTCCGTCTCGCAACCCCACCACAGGAGCACCGGACTGACTACGCCTCCCGCGCTCCGTGGCCCCGGTACTCTAAAGATGTTTCTCGTCGGCCTTACTGTCTTCTTCTTGTCGGCTGCGCTCCATGCGCAGAACTACGACTGTCTAAGAGGGTCGGTTACACTCAATGTAACCATCGCTGGAACCGCTGCAGGTGGCTACTCCTCGTGTGGCGCTCTAACCGTAAGTGGCAATATCCTGCTCTGGCAATTCTATTCCGTCAAAGCGAAGGCCGGGCAGCAGCTCTTGGTGAACTATCCGTGACCGGGGCAGACTTCGGAGTAGCGGCCTTCTACTACGATACAACGCTGGTCGATCCGCCGAGACTACTGCCAGCGCGCGCGCCAGAGCCCACTGATACGCCATGCGTGACGCGAGCGAACCACCCGAAGCGCAGACGCAAGCCACGGCCTGCATACGCAGCGACCCAACCTGCAAGTTCGCCGACTCGACGAAATGCGTTCGTTGCAATCAGCATGGCGCGCAGTGCCTACAACCAGACGGCGTCGTGCTGTGCGGGGTATGTGCTGGCTGGGTTCGGGAGCGCGTGGAAGCGACGAAATGGTTCCACGAACCGACCAATCGCGAGAGCGCCGCACACGTTCTTTGAACCCTGTTTCTACACGTTCCCTACCCCGCCTGGTCCTCTTCCCCGCTCTGTGACCAATGTGTGACCACCCTAGTGCTGCACGAAGCGATATGTTGAGGTATTCGCATGTCTGGCCGGAAGCGCGCAAAAGTGGCTTCCAGAGCCATTTTCGTCAATATCCATGGGGTTTCTAGTGGTGAGCCGTGTAGGACTCGAACCTACAACCTAGAGATTAAGAGTCTCTTGCTCTACCAATTGAGCTAACGGCCCACTAAGGAACGCGGAGAATAAACGATCGGGCAGGTGCGGGCAAGAGGAACAGAGAAGCGATCAGCTAACAGCTTTCAGCTCTCAGCCACAGAGAAGTGGCTGCCTTCGGCGCGGGAATCCTGAGAGAAACGTCCCCATCCAGGCTGAGGCGTCTTGCCCCTGGATGAAAGCTGACAGCTGAAGGCTGATAGCTAGCGCAACCCCTCGACGACGAAGAGGTCGGAGAGCAGGCGCGCGTAGCAGTAGGCGTAGCTCTTTCCGTCGGGCGCAACCAGTACGTTGGAGATGCGCTCGACGCCGGCCGGATCGGCGGGAAGAAGATCCTTCCAGAGCTCGCGCCGCCCGCTTTCGATCTCGACTCGGGTCACGCGAGCCGGCACGTCGCCCCGCTTCCACACGTATACCCAGTGGCCGTCCGGCGAGAACCGGAGTGGAAACTCTCCGTCCTGCACGCCCGCGATCGTTCGCGCCGCGCCGCCATCGATCGGAAAGATCATCGCTTTGCGGTCCGGTCCGATCGCCGCGACGCTCTTGCCGTCGGAGGTAATGGCGAATCCGGGCAATGCGGTCGCGATTCCCTCGGGACTGACCGCGCGAGGCTTTCCCCCGTCGATGCTGCGGACATAGAGGCGAATGCCGTGTCCCGACTCGCTTCCCGCATAAATGATGCTCTTGCCGTCGGGCATCCAGTAGGCGGCCTGCTCCGGTCCGACACCTTCCAGCGGCAGCTCCCTCTTCTCTCCGGTGCCCGTCGGAAGAAGCAGGAAGGGCGAGTTGGCAGCCGGCATGATCGAGAGAGCCCACTTTCCGTCCGGCGAGAGGGCGAGCGCGTTGCCTTCTCCGAGTCTTACGACCGGAGACCGGTCCGACTTGCGGACGTAAACCGTGTAGTTCGCGCCGCCCGCCTCCCCTTCCTCGTCGAAGAGGAGCGTCTTTCCATCCGGAGCCAGGTCGGCGGCGAAGGAGTAGTCGAGCCAGGACATGTCTCGCTCGCGAGTGTCGCCGGCGAGCATTCCCAGGATTCCGACGCGAGGACTCTCGCGAGTCAGAAGCACGTGGCCGCCTTTGGCGATGTCGTGGAGCTTCAAGCCGCCGGGCACTCGCGTCACGACCCGCAGCTTCCCGGAGAGCGTCACCGCGTAGAGCGAGCGATTGGCGCCGGCCTCGGTCGCCGTGAACCAGACCTCCTTGCCCGAGGGCGCCCAGGCGAGGCCATGCTCGCTCGCCCACTTGCCGGTCAGCGTCGTCTTCTTGCCTGCGAGATCGATGACCGCGACCGTGCCCGCGTCGTCGAGCGCGAAGGGATGGTCGAGAAATGCGATGTGGTCCCCCTTGGGCGAGAGGCGCGCGTAGCTGACGTGACCCGAGGTCTCGTAGAGCACCTTTCCCAATGGATATTCGATTCGTGATTTTCCGCCGACATCGCGGACGATGAGAAGCGTCGCGCCGTCGGAAGCCCAATCCGCTTCCTGAATGTGTTCGGCGACGTCGCGCGGAGAGCCTCCCGTCAGCGCCGCCCGGGCGAGCGTGCCCGCACAGACGCCGGGGTGGTTCGACCGGCAGTCGGTCGCGATCGCCATCTCTCCGGTCGGCGAGATCCCGAGCAGGTTGGAGCTCGGAAGCTCGAGCGGAAGCGAGTCCGGACTCGACGGGTGCTTCAAAAACAGCTTGAGCGGGTTGCCGTCCCAGGAGACGCTGTAAACGATCGTCTGTCCGTCGGGCGCGAAGCGCGCGGAACGAATCGTGCCGCTCCCGAACGTGATTTGTTGATACGAAGGCGGCGTGTTCCTGGAGAACCCCTTTTGCAGCAGCATCCCCGCACCGAGCGCAGCGACGACGGCCGCCACCCAGAGGAGCCGGCGGACGCGGGACCGGGCCGGAGCGACAGGCGCGATCGGCAAGGCGCCCGAGATCGAAGCTTCCGAGAGATGCTCGCGGATGCTCTTCAAGTCCCGAGCGAGATCCCGCGTCGAGGCGTAGCGCTCTTCCGGATCCTTCGCGAGACAGCGCTCGACGATCCATCGGTAGGGCGCGGGAACGCTCGGGTTGAGCTTCCCGATCGGCTCGGTGTCCTCGCGGATGATCGCGGTGAGCGTCTCCGCCGACGTGCTCCGCTGAAACGCGCGGGATCCCGTCGCCATCTCGTAGAACATCGATCCCAGAGAGAACTGGTCCGAGCGGAAGTCGACCGTCTTTCCGCTCGCCTGCTCGGGCGACATGTAGCCGACCGTGCCGAGAACCGTTCCGGGCTGCGTCTCCTGCACGGCCGTGGCGCTGTCGCCAGGGGCAACGGCATCGCCGGGCAGGAGCTTGGCCAGACCGAAGTCGAGGATCTTGACGACTCCGTCGCGGGAGATGATGACGTTCTCGGGTTTCAAGTCCCGGTGGACGATTCCGGCCGCGTGCGCCTTGGCGAGGCCATCCGCGATCTGGTACGAGTAGTCGAGAAGTCGCTTGGTCGGCATGGCGCCTTCGTGAAGCAGCTCTCGAAGCGTCCGGCCTTCGACCAGCTCCATGGCGATGTAGACCATGGAGTCGCTCGAGCCGATGTCGTAGATCGTGACGATGTTCGCGTGGTTCAGCGCTGAGGCCGAGCGCGCTTCCTGCTCGAACCGCTTGCGCCGGTCGGCGTCCGAGGCGAATCCCTCCGCGAGAACCTTGATCGCCACCTCGCGGCGCAGCCTCGGATCCCTCGCTCGATACACCTCACCCATTCCGCCAGCGCCGATCGGCGCGAGGATCTCGTAGGGGCCGAGCTTCGAACCCGCAGACAACGTCATGAAATTTCGATGCGGCATTCTAACGGACAAAGACACTTCCAGCCGCCAGCTGACTTTCTGGGCTCCGGTTTGGAAAATTTCTGGCCGCCGCTCGCGGTGCGAGCGCCCGGATAGCGCGACGCACCGAGCAGCCACAGGCTGCGACAAGCGCCGGGTCGGCCCGGCGCTCACCGGCGGGTTCGCCCGCCGCTCACCGAGCGCCCGCGGCCTGTTAGCATTCGCACTGTTTGATCCGCTGTCCCAACTGCGCTTCCGAAGTCGAACACGGGACCCAGACGTGCCGGAAGTGCGGCCATGCGATCTCGTCGGTGTCGCAGATGCCGACCGGCCTCGCCTCGCCATCGGTCGCCGCAGCGGCTCAACGCCGACTCTCCTCCCGGGTCGGGCGTCTGGCCTCCTCCCCCGTGCTCGAAGCCGCTGGATTCACTCCGGGAACCGTCATCGCCGCGCGGTATCGCGTCATCGGCCTGATCGGCCGCGGCGGAATGGGCGAGGTCTACCGCGCCGATGACTTGAAGCTCGGTCAGCC
>DATDNV010000153.1:0-2369 GCA_036518075.1 Thermoanaerobaculia bacterium | reverse complement strand
CGACCGGGCCTGTCAGCGCGGCCAGCAGCGGTTTGGCGTCGCCATACGAGATGGGCAGCACGGGAATTTTGGTGATCGTCGGCGCATCCTTGACGGCGAGACGCTTCACCTTGCCCCTGGCGGCGACGCCGGGCGTGAGCGGGTCGCCGGCATAGAGCGGCATGTCGGCGACGCTGCCGCGCTGCACCCCCTGCTCCGGCCGGAACCCTCCCTTCGGGTACGCGTCGCCGGTGAAATAGCCGTCGTCCCGAGGATCGGAATAGAGAATGCAACCGAGCGCGCCGTGCTCGGCGGCGACCTTGGGCTTGATTCCCCGCCAGGATTGACCGTAACGCGCAATCACGATCTTTCCGCGCACGTCGATGCCGAACCGCTCCAATCGCTCGTAATCGGCCGGCACCCCGTAGTTGACGTAGACGAGGGGCGCGGTGACATCGCCGTCGATCGAGTACGCGTTGTAGGTTGGAAGTTGTCGATCCGTCTGCGACGAAGTCGTGTCGCCCGGGATCGGCGGCTCGGCGAGAAGCGCGCGGAATCGTCGCGGCGCGGTCAGCTCGACGATGCGCTCCTTCGGAGTGGGAAAGAGAACGTAGAACGTCTCGATTTCCGCGTCGAGGCCCCACTCGCGGAACCGGGACAGGATCCACTGCGCGTTCTTTTCGTCTCCCGGAGAACCGAGGTGATGCGGTTCGGCCGAGAGCAAGCGATCGTTTTCACGAATGACCGACGGATCGAGAAGCTCTCGGTACTGATCTTCCCATCGTGTCTCTGCTGCCGCTGCCTCGTCGGAAAATCCTCGAGGCGTCGATGGCGCGCCGGCGAGAAGGAGAAGAAGCGAGACGAAGGCTGCGGTTTTCATCGGCGCAGGATAATTCATTGCGGACCACGTCCATCTCGAATAGAATGGAAGCGTTGACAGACCGAGTGCGGCCTCTCTAGGGCGCGCTCAGGACGTTTCGGAGGTCGGAATCGTGTTCGACTTCGCTCCGAACGCAGGTTCGCAGCGCGCCGGCGGGCATTCCGGCCCGTTTTCCTCCGGAGATCCGCGATGAGACTCGTCTGGTCTCAGCCTTCGACGGCGCAGGACCGCTCGCGCGGGCCGATTCCCGTGGCAGTGGCGTGCGTGTTTCTGGGCAGCCTCCTCGTCGGACGCCCCGGTGAAATGCCGCGGCCGTTTCGGACCGCCGCGGCGAGTCTCTTCGCGACGGGAGGAGTTCTCTTCCTGGTGGGAGCCGCCCGCTTCGCGCTTCAGAAGCCCCGGCGCCCGTCCGTCTCGCTGACGCTGGCGCCGAGCGATGGAACGAGTGAGTCACAGTCCGTGCCCGGCTTGAATGAGGAGGAACAACTGTGAGTCAAGAGAACGTGGTTCCGTTTGAGACATTGCGGAGAAGGGCGATGGCCCGCCGCGGAGCTGCCGACAAAACCTACGTTACCGGGGCGGCCGAAATCGAATGCCCGCTCTGTGCCACGACCTTGTATCTCGACGCGAGAGCCTTGACCGACGGCTCCGAAGTCTTGTGTTCCGCCTGCCGCGGGGTCATCGAACGCGGGGGCCCGGAGACGGCAGGCTCGCGAAACTAGGCGCGAGCCTCGTCAGCCCCTCCACGGATTGCCATTTGCCGCCATTGGGCCGCAGATAGAGCCATCGGTGCACCATGTCGAAATCGGCATGAGACTGGAGGATGAGATTCCAGGAGAACCGGCCGTCCTCTCCGTAGTCGGATTGCCGCTCGTCTTCGATGAGCACCGGCGTGGGCGGCAACTCGGGACCAATCCAGAGCCCGTGGAGCACCGGAGCGCGGCCGGAGAGACCGAGGCGTCGAGCGGCCTCCGGAGTCAGTAGGATCGGTGCGGCCGCGGACGTGGGTCCGAGCAAGCGGATGTTCGCTCCGTTTCGGTGCCCGATCACGACGGGGCGATTGCCGTCGTCGTCGATCAACACCCGAAAGAAACCCTCCGGGTTCACCCACTGCGCGGGGTCGTGAAACCGGACGCGCCTTTCCTCGGAATCCACCTCGACCACCGTCTCGCGGAAGAACGGAGCCCCTCCCGCCGCATCCACGCCGTCGGGCAAGCTTCGGGTGCGCTCCACCCACACGGATGGGAATGAAAGCGGACCGACGGCCAGCTCGGGTCCGCGCGAGACCAGGCGCCCGAAGATGTCCGGCGTGAACCTCAGCCCCAGTTGATCCGCGAGCGCGGGGGCGAGCCGCAGCGGCCCGTCCTCGGCGCCGTCGAGCCGCAGAGAAGCGGGGTGGCCGGAGATCCGGGCGGAGATGGCGACGCCATCGCTCTGGCGAACGAGCGGCGATTCGGCAATGGGCGCCTTCCATTGGGAGGACCATCCCCCCACGTTCGTGTCCGCGAGA
>DATDNV010000152.1:0-3561 GCA_036518075.1 Thermoanaerobaculia bacterium | reverse complement strand
CGGAAATTCCCGTTTCTTTTTTTGCGAGAGGAGGCGCACCTTGCTCCACCAGATGCTTCACCACGTCAACCTTCTGGCTGTCCTGGTCGCGGGAGTCGTGATCTTTCTCCTCGGCGGACTCTGGTATTCCCCGGTTCTGTTCGCACGCAAGTGGACCGCTCTCATGGGCAAGTCGGAAGAGGAGCTAAAGGCGGCGGCGGCCGCATCCCCGGTGGCGTTGATGTATCTCGCCGCGTTTCTCTGCGGTCTCATCATCGCCCTGGTGCTCGCCACGATCATCGGCCACTTCGGCACCCTCTCCCTGATCCGCGGCGCGAAGGTCGGGGCCCTGTGCTGGCTCGGATTTGCGGCGACGACCAGCTTCGCGACCGCGATCTTCTCGGTGACGCCCAGGCCGCTCTGGCTCATCAATACCGGCTACAACCTGGTCTCCTTCGTCGTCGCGGGCGCCATCATCGGAGCCTGGCGGTGAACAGCAAGCCCTCCGCGGGCCACGTCGGGATCGTCGCGTGCAGCGTCGAGGGAGCCGCGCTCTGCTACCGGACGATCATGATCGAGGCGTTGCCCCTGATGGGCCTGCACGATCACCCGCGCATGACCCTGAGCTCGATCCCGATGGCCCGGCACATGGAGTTCATCTATCGGGACGACTGGAAGGGGGTCGCGGATCTCCTTCTCGAGAGCGCGCGGGAGGTCGCTGCGGCCGGAGCCGCGTTTGCGGTCTGCCCGGACAACACCGTCCACCAGGCGTTTCCGGATCTTCTCCCACGGTCTCCGATACCGTTTCTGCACATCGCCGAGGTGGTGGCGGACGAGGCCGACCGGAAAGGCCTTCGGCGTTTGGGAGTGCTGGGCACGAAGTATTTGACGGAGGGGCCGGTCTACCGCGACATCCTCGCCCGCCGCGGGCTCGAGATGCGCATTCCGCCGGCCGCGGCGAGAGAGCAGATCAATCGGTTCATCTTCGAGGAGCTCGTCAACGGAGTCTTCTCGGAATCGACGCGCGAGGCGTTTCACCGGGAGATCGACGCGCTTCGCTCTCAAGGTTGCGACGGCGCGGCTCTCGCGTGCACCGAGATCCCTCTCATCGTCGTTCCCGAGAAAGCCTCGCTCCCGACGCTCGACTCGACGCGGCTTCTCGCGCGCGCGGCGGTACACCGGGCCGTGAGCGGCTCTCCCTGACGCCGCGCCTATATCAGACCTGTTCTCTCCCGGGTCTACGGGTTGACCTGCACCGAGCCGGTCATCTCGCTCAGATGCTGGCTGCAGAAATAGGGGAAATTACCGGCGGTCGTGAACTGAAACGAGAACTGATGCGGAGTCGAGAACACGCCGGAGTCCCATTTTCCGTCCATCGTGCAGCAGCTTCCCGACGTGGACGAGTGGCCAAAGCCCTGCCAGACCCACTGGACAGTATCCCCCACGTGAATTGACACATTGGGGGGATCGAAGGACCTGGTGCCATTGGGGCCGACGTTGACCATGACGACATTGCCGGGCGGCGGGGTCGGCTTCACCGTCGGAGTCGGCGTCGCCGCGGGCGCGGTCGGGGTCGGTGTGGCTCCGGCACCCGCAGGCGTGGGCGAGGGTGGATTGAATCCCGGAGGGGCGGGCTGATCCGGCGCTCCAACGACGAGAATCAGATCCCCTGACGAGTTGTCGGCTTCCGCCGCATAGGTGAACAACGGGCCACCACTCGACTCGACCGTTGCGTACCCCTCCGTCTTGACCAGACTCGCAAACCCCAGGACGTTGTAGATGTTGTTGACCTGCGTCACGGCGTGCGCAGTCAGCTGCACTGCCGTCGTTCCCAGCAAGACGTTGCCGTCGAACAGACGTATGGTTGCGGTCACCGAAGCATCGTTGGGGTTGTACACGCCCACGTTCGTCCGCGAGTCCCCGTTGACCAGGCTCGTCAAGACGCTCACGATCGACGCCGCGCTCGACGGCAACCCGGGCACGAACATCCCCACGTGCCCGCCCCCAGTCACCGGCGACCTCAACTGGGACGTGACCAGCAGACCGTCTTTGTCTGAAGTAAATTCCACCGCCCCCAGACTCTGCGGCGTTGAAAACAGACTCACGCAAATGTCGTCGAATCCCCGCGCCTCGCGCGGCGCTAACTGAAAGACCTGCGTCATGCCATTGAACCGGTACACCGCCGTCACATTCAGCACGTCCGTGTAGGATGTGTTGAACACACGCACGTCCGATACAAACGGCACTCCGCCCACGCCGGTCGCCGACGCCGCAACGGGCAGGGTCACCGTGTCCGCCGCTGCGATCGCCGCGAACGCCAAAGCGAAGGCGAAGAACGTCCCGCCCCTCCAGACACGCGGGACGAGTGAATCTCTTTTCCGATACGCCGAAAGGGTCAGAGGTCTCATGCCGCGATTCTCTCGCTGAAATCTCTATCGTGCCGGCGCTTAGATCCTCTTAATTCTGCGTCGGAGGTTCGAACCGAGTAGAAAGGCGGCGAGATCGACGACTGCCTATGCCGCGCTCATCGTTTGACGGTTCGTGTCGAGGCACGGCGTAAATCGGAGCGGGCGCCTCCGCTCGCACCGCCGGTGCGATGAACTCCCGAACGACATGGCGGTCGTCCGTGATGGCCTAGCGCGGGATATAGACGTCGCTCGTGAGGACGACGACGAGATCGAGTGCGGACACGACTTAGACGTTTTGGTCTCCGTATCCCGCCGCGAAGCGAGGAGCGGGTCCACCCGAAGCTCCCGGCCCGCATCGCGCGATTCTCCAGCGTCTGGGACGAATAGCACGTCTGCCCGCAAACGTGATAAAGCCCGCGCACCGGAGGCAGCGTGGATCAAGAGAACCGTGTCGCGGTCGTCACCGGAGCCGCTCAGGGAATCGGTCGAAAGACGGCGGAAGTCCTCGCCGAACGAGGATACCGTCTGGCGCTCAATGATCTGCGAATGCCCGATGAGACCATTCGCTCGATCGAATCTCGAGGCAGCGAAGCGTTGGCGTGCGTGGGAACGGTCGCCGATGAATCCTTCGTGGAGGAGTTCGCTCGCCGTATCTACGACATCTGGGGCAGAGCTGACGTCCTCGTCAACAACGCGGGCATCAGCCTCATCTCCCCTGCCGAAGAGACTTCAGCAACCGACTACCGCCGAGTGCTCGAAATCAACCTGGTCGGTCCGTTTTTGTTAGCCAAGGCGTTCGGCGCTCGGATGCTCGCCGCCGGCCGAGGCTGCATCGTCAACGTGGCGTCGGTCGCCGGGCTCCTCGGCGTCGCGGATCGCGCGGCGTACAACGCGTCGAAGCACGGGCTGATCGGGCTGACTCGGACGCTCGCGGCGGAATGGGGCGGCCGCGGCGTGCGGGTGAACGCCGTCTGTCCGGGCTGGGTCAAGACGGAGATGGACGCGAAGGATCAGGCTCGCGGCATCTACTCGGATGCGGACATCGTCGGCCGAGTGCCGATGGCTCGCTTCGCGACCCCGGACGACGTCGCGTCCGCCATCGCCTTTCTCGCCGACGAAAAGGAGAGCTCCTTCATCAATGGCCACGCGCTCTCGGTCGACGGCGGCTGGGCTT
>DATDNV010000151.1:0-4510 GCA_036518075.1 Thermoanaerobaculia bacterium | reverse complement strand
TCAACACCAAGGCGCCGATGGCAAAGAAAGTAGAAAAGATCGAAACCGTTCACGGCGACCGGCTCGTGGACGACTACTTCTGGCTGAGGGATCGCAAGGATCCCGAGGTTCGCGCCTATCTCGAAGCGGAGAACACCTACGCGGACTCCGTGATGAAGCCGACCCAGACGCTGCAGGAAAGCCTTTATCAGGAGATGCTCGCGCGAATCAAGGAGACCGATCTGTCGGTGCCATATCGCGAAGGCGCGTTTCTCTACTACTCGCGCACCGAAAAGGGAAAGCAGTATCCGATCTATTGCCGCAAAAAGCAGAGCCTCGAAGCGCCCGAGCAGGTTCTTCTGGACTTGAACGAGATGGCGAAGGGTGAGCGCTTCATGGCGGTCGGATCGTTCGAGATCTCCGATGACGCGAACCTGCTCGCGTACACGATCGACCGGACCGGGTTTCGCGAGTACACCCTGCAGGTCCGCGACCTGACGACGGGCGCCGACCTGCCCGAAACGGTCGAGAAGGTCTCTTCCGTGGCCTGGGCGGCCGACAACCGTACTCTCTTCTATACAGCCGACGATCGAGCCAAACGTCCCTATCGCCTGTACCGCCACGCGCTCCATGCCGACCCTCGGTCGGACCCCCTGATCTTCGAGGAAAAGGACGAGATGTTCCGCGTTCAGGTCGAGCGGTCTCGCAGCCGAGCGATGCTATTGCTGGCCTCCGGGTCCCATACCGCGGATGAGTGGAGGTACCTGCCCGCCGACAAGCCCGAAGGGTCCTTCACGCTCGTTCTCGCGCGAGAGAAGAATCACGAGTACTCGGTCGGCCACCACGGAAACCTCCTCTACATACGCACGAACAAAGACTGCCGCAATTTTCGGGTCGTGACGGCGCCGGTCGGCCGGACCGAGGCAACGAGCTGGAAGGAGTTCCTGCCGTGCCGTCCCAACGTGATGGTCGCGGGCATCGATCTCTTCGCCCATCACGCCGTGATCCGCGAGCGCGAAGACGGATTGCCTCAGATTCGGGTCATCGATCTCGCCTCCCGCGCGCAGCACCGAATCCAATTCCCCGAGGCGGTCTATTCGGTCAACCCGCAGGGGAATGCCGAGTTCGATACGACTCTCTACCGTTTCAACTATCAGTCGTTCACGACGCCCCCATCCGTCTTCGACTACGACATGAGCACCAAGGAGCGAACGCTCCTCAAGAAGACGGAGGTCCTGGGGGGCTACGAGTCGGATCGCTACACATCCGAACGGCGTTACGCGACCGCCTCCGACGGCACGAAGATTCCGATCTCCCTCGTTTACAAGAAGGGGTTCGTCGCGGACGGGAAGGCCCCTCTCTGGCTGAACGGATACGGTTCTTACGGCGCCCCTTCGTTCGTCACGTTCAACTCCAATCGAATTTCGCTTCTGGACCGCGGCTTCGTCTATGCGATCGCACACGTGCGCGGCGGCGGCGAAATGGGAAAGCCCTGGCACGATCAGGGGCGGATGCTCTCGAAGAAGAACACCTTTACGGACTTCATCGCGGTGGCGCAGCAGCTGGCCGCCGACCATTACACGTCATCGGACCGGCTCGTCATCGAAGGCGGATCCGCCGGCGGCCTGTTGATGGGCGCCGTCGTCAACATGCGGCCGGATCTCTTCAAGGTGGTCGTGTCGCGGGTTCCGTTCGTCGACGTCATCAATACGATGCTCGACGAATCGCTGCCTCTGACGGTCGGCGAGTTCGAAGAATGGGGAAATCCCAGGAACAAGGACGAGTACGAGTACATGAAGTCGTACAGCCCGTACAACAACCTGTCGGCGAAGGCGTATCCCGCGATGCTCGTCAAGACCTCGTTCGATGACAGCCAGGTCATGTACTGGGAGCCGGCGAAGTACGTGGCGAAGCTGCGCGCGCTCAAGACCGACACGCATCCGCTCGTCTTCAAGACGAACATGGCGGGAGGGCACGGTGGATCCTCCGGGCGGTACGACCGTCTCCGCGAGCTCGCGTTCGACTACGCCTTCGTCTTTCACGAGCTCGGGATCGCTCGTTAGCGATCGCCCCGATTCGGACTCGCGCCCGGTCTAAGAAGGAGGTCTGGTCGGCGCGGGAATTCGGGTCGGCACCGGGCGTCCCTTGGCCGCGACCCGAGTCGCCATGTCCGCAAAGATCTTCTTCTGCTCCGGGGTCAGGATCGAGAGCAGTTCCTTGTGAAATTGCCCCCGGCTCGCGTTGAGCTCTTCGGGGTGGGTCTTCTTCGTCTTTTGCCAGCGTTCCATGATCGCCTCGTTGCGGGCGATCAGGTCCCGCGCGAAGGCGCGAGTCTTCGCCTGCTGAGCCGAGTCGAGCTTGAGCCACCCGGTCAGGTCGGAAACCAGCTTTTCCGCCGCATCCGGTTTGGGCGTGGCTTGAGGCTTCGGGGATGGGGAGGAAGCGCTGACGAGCGATGCCGCGAGCAAACTCAGACCCAACAACCATCCGAAGCGGTGGAAATGAGAAGGGTTCCGCATTTGGGTGTCCTCGGCGCAATGTAACAGGCAACCCGGGTCGGTCGTTCCCGGCTTCAGGAGGAAGAGGAAGGAGGCGGTCGGGGCCAGGAACTACCAGTCCAGCGAGGGGTTATGCGGCACGGGAACCGCTGCGGTAACGAAGGGAGGAGCTCCTCGCGTTTCTGTCTGAGCCCTTCCCGCCTCCTCTTATCGTCCTGACGCGGTTATCGCGGGAAGGGTTACAGAGAGACCGATCCGCCCGATAAATTCATCGGGGCGGCCGCAAGGCGGGGAGCTCCGGAAGCCGGGCGCAGCCTTTCCACGGGTAGCCTCGACCCCTCGGATAAGATCTGATTGAGCCTGTCGCTCTCGCCGCTTCGCCGCGAATACCTTGGATCAATCGATTTCCCGCGCGCCCTACCTCGCCCTGCGCCACGCCGATTACCGGCGGCTGATCGTGTCGCAGTTCTTTTCGCTCGTGGGCTCGCAGATGCAGGTCGTGGCGATCAACTGGCACGTCTATCTCCTGACACGATCGCCGCTCGCGCTCGGGTTCGTCGGATTGACGCGCGTCGTTCCAATCATCATCTTCTCTCTCTGGGGAGGCCTCGTCGCCGACCGCTACGACCGCCGTCGGGTGATGATCACGACCCAGCTCGGAATGACCGCGGTGGCTCTGGCTCTTGCGGTATTCACCTGGACCCGGCACGAAACACTCTGGCTCCTGTACGGCTTGAACCTCCTGTCGGCCGCGGCGGTTGCCTTCGACGGGCCGTCCCGCCAGGCCCTGATACCGAGGCTCGTTCCGCCCGAGGACCTGGCGGGGGCTCTGTCGCTCAACCTTTCGGTCTTTCAGGCTGCGCTGATTGGCGGACCGGCTCTGGCCGGCCTCATCATCGCGGGACACACGGGGCCGCTTCACACCGGCGCGGCGCAGATGACATCGGAGGGCGCGCCTGTGCATACGGCCGCGCTCGCGCTCATCTATTTTCTCAACGCGCTTTCCTTCTTCGCGGTCATCTTCGCTCTCGCGACGATGAAGACCTCCGGCGCGCCCGAGCCGGGAGCCGAGAACGAGCATCCCTGGAAGGCGGTCAAGGAGGGACTGCACTTCGTGTTCACGACGCCGCTCATGGTCTGGACGATGGGACTGGATTTTCTCGCGACCTTCTTTTCCGGCGCGACTTCGCTCCTGCCGATCTTCGCGGATCAGGTCCTGAAGGTCGGCGCGAAGGGGTACGGCATTCTCGTGGCGGCCCCGGCGATCGGCGCGCTCGCCGGCTCGATCTTCGTTTCGATCCGGCCGCTCCCGGCGCGGCAGGGCCGGGTCTTTCTGGTCGCCGTGGCCGCCTACGGAGCGGCAACGGCGGTCTTCGGCTTGTCCCGGAGTTTTCTCCTCACGATGATCGCGCTCGCGGCCACCGGCCTCGCCGACGCGATCTCGACGGTGATTCGCCAGACCCTGCGGCAGCTGATCACTCCCGACCGTCTGCGAGGTCGAATGACTTCGGTCAACATGATCTTCTTCATGGGAGGACCGCAGTTGGGAGAGCTCGAAGCGGGTCTCGTGGCCTCGCTCTTCGCCTCGACCGTCGTCGGGGTCACCGTTTCGGTCGTCTCCGGCGGCGTTCTGACCGTCGCGATCGCCGTCTTGATCGGAGTCCGCGCGAAGAGCTTGCTCCGATACGACTTCCGCGACCATGCCGCCGCGCTCCCGGCGTTCCCCATCAAGGAGCCGACTCCCGGCCGCGCCGGCACGCCGATCGGGCCGTAGCTCTTTCCAGTTCACGCCTAGGCGTTTTACTGTATTATTACTGTAATACAGCAGTATGCGCGCGCTCCGCGTCGATCCCTCCGATTCCACTCCGATCTGGAGCCAGATCGAGGAGGGCGTGCGGCGCCTCGTCGCATCCGGAGCATTGCCGCCCGGGTCCGCCATGCCTTCCGTTCGCGAGCTCGCGGGCGATCTTTCGGTCAATCCGGCGACCGTCGCCAAGGCCTACCAGAAACTGACCGATGCCGGAATACTAACC
>DATDNV010000150.1:0-2654 GCA_036518075.1 Thermoanaerobaculia bacterium | reverse complement strand
GCCGGTTTCGTCGCGCGCGCGGCCGGCGCCAAGGCCGACTCGGACGGTGAGTTCTACATGGAAAGCGCGATGCTGGCGGACCTCTTCAACAAGACTCAGGCTCCGGTCTCCGAGATCGTCGACAATCTTCCGGGCGCCTGCGTTCTCGCCGGCGACAATCGCTTTGCGTGCCTCTTCCCGCTCGACTACATCTACTGGACCGAGGGAGTGGCCGGCCACGTCAATCGCATCACGAAGCGCGCCGAGGCCGACTATCCGAAGGCGACCAAAGAGATGTGGCTCACCGGACGCGCGTCCGAGCGGACGGCGAGAGAGCTGGCGGCCCGCGGCTGGTCGCTCCGCGAGAAAAGCCTGAAACTCATCTCGGAGGAAGTGCAGCCACAGCCCACTCCCGCGGCACCGGGGGACAAGAAGCCGGACGCGGAGAAAGCCGCCTTCGCGAGGTAGAGAAGCAGATTAGCGATCGTGCGGAAGTCTGGAAGGGAATCGAGGCCACTCCGTTCTTGTCGTCGGTTGGCTCTCCACCTGGGACGCGTCCCGCGCGCCTGACGTGAGTCTTTCCCAAGGCGCGCGGCTCGGTCTGGCAGCGCAGGCAGTCGCTGCGCGACCGGCGCTGCGAGATTTTCTGAACGAAGGCTCCAGAACTTCGTTCTGCGGCGAAAGGTCATGACGCTCGCGGCCGGTACCAGGCTGGGTCCTTACGAGATCGTCTCCTCCCTGGGGGCCGGGGGAATGGGGGAGGTGTACCGGGCGCGCGACAGCCGGCTCGAGCGGATCGTCGCGATCAAGGTTCTTCCTCAGCATCTGTCCGACTCGATGGAAGTTCGGCAGCGCTTCGAGCGGGAGGCAAAGACGATCTCTCAGCTTTCGCACCCGCACATTTGCGCGCTCTACGACGTTGGAAGTCAGGACGGGGTCGAGTACCTGGTCATGGAGTATCTCGAGGGCGAGACTCTTTCGGAGCGGCTGGTAAAGGGGCCGCTGCCGCTCGAACAGGCGCTGCGTGCCGGAGTCGAAATCGCCGACGCGCTGGACCGCGCGCACCGGCAGGGCATCGTTCACCGGGACCTGAAGCCCGGAAACGTCATGCTGACCAAGTCGGGCGTGAAGCTCCTCGATTTCGGCCTCGCGAAACTCGTCAGTCCGCCGTCGGGTCCGATCTCAGGTCTCTCGATGATGCCGACGACGCCGAGGGGATCGAACCTCACCGCGGAGGGCACGATCCTCGGAACCTTTCAGTACATGGCGCCGGAGCAGCTGGAAGGCAAAGAAGCCGATACCAGAACTGACATATTCGCGTTCGGCGCGGTTCTGTATGAGATGGTCGCCGGGAAGAAGGCGTTTTCCGGCGGCAGCCAGGCTTCGCTCATCTCCTCGATCATGTCGAGCGACCCGCCTTCGATTGGCACTCTTCAGCCGATGTCGCCGCCGGCTTTGGATCGTGTCATCCGCACCTGCCTCGCGAAGGATCCCGAGGACCGCTGGCAGTCGGCCCACGACGTCGGCCGGGAGCTCAAATGGATTGCGGAGGGGTCGGCCGCGGTCGCGCCGGCTTTCGCCGTTTCGCGCCGACGGAGCCGCGAACGCGTGGCCTGGCTGCTTGCGGCGGTTGCTGCCGCGGCAGTGCTCGTCTTGCTCTGGCGAGGACGCGCCGCGACGCCGCAGGGCCTGCCCGCCTCCTTCTCGGTCGTTCCCCCGGCTCGCTCCATCAATCAAATACAGCTTTCGCCGGACGGCAGCCGGTTGGCTTTCATCGGCGAAGATTCCGAGGGCCGAACCTGGATCTGGGTGCGGCCGCTCGATTCTCTCGACGCCCGGCGGCTGGAAGGAACCCGCGCCTCGAACGGTCTCATCTGGTCTCCCGACAACCGATCGATCGCGTTCTTCCAGGCTGGCCGATTGCGCAAGGTCGACGCGGACGGCGGCGCCATTCAAACGATCTGCGAATCCGGCAGCGGCTTCGGCGGAAGCTGGAGTAAAAAAGGCCAGATCGTCTTCGGGTCGGACTTCGGAGCCGGGCTGATGGTCGTCCCGGCCTCGGGCGGCGCGCCGTCGCCGGCGACCGCTCTCGACCACGCGCGCGGCGACGCCAGTCACGCCTATCCCGCCTTTCTCCCGGACGGCACGCATTTCGTCTTCGTCGCGCGCAACGTCGATCCGGAGAAAACGGTCATCGCATTGGGAGATCTCTCGTCACGCGAAACACGGCCGCTCTTCCGCTCCGATTCGGCAGCGGTCTGGGCGCCGCCGCGCTACCTGATGTTCGCGCGGGAAGGAGCGCTCTTCGCGCAAGCGTTCGACCCGAAGAGTCTGAGAACCGTCGGAGAGTCGAGGACACTGGCGCGCAACATCCGCTATTCGACCGACGCGAACGGGATTGCTCTGTCCGCGAGCGAGAACATGCTCGTGTACAGCCTGTGGCAGCACGAGCACCGGCTCGCCTGGGTCGACCGGAAGGGCCGTGAGCAGGGAACGGTCGGCCAGGTCGCGGATTACGAGGCCGTCGAGTTTTCTCCGGACGGACGCCGCGTCGCCGCGTCGATCCGGGATCCTTCGCGCGGCCAGAATCTCGACGTCTGGGTGCTCGACGTGGCGCGGGGAAACGCAACGAGAGTCACCACTGAGCGTTCCGACGAATTCGATCCGGTCTGGAC
>DATDNV010000149.1:0-2796 GCA_036518075.1 Thermoanaerobaculia bacterium | reverse complement strand
TCCCATGCGCGAACGTCGACCGGAATCTTTCCCGCCGCCTGGACCGCGTCGGTATGCACGATCGCGCCCCGGGACCGAAGCTCGGGCGCGACCCGAGCAACGGGAAACACGGCCCCGTATTCGTTGTTGGCCGCCATCAGGCTGACCAGCACGGTCCCTTCCTTCGCGGCGTCCAGGATCTTGTCCGCTTCGAGTGCGCCGGAAGGCTCGGGGTTGACCGTCACGGCCTCGAATGCGTCGGTCCCGCCCAGTCGCGCGATCGGCTCCCGCACGGACGGGTGCTCCGCGCCGGAGAGGACGATTCGCCCTCTGCGGCCGAAGACGCTGCCGAAGATCGCGAGCGCGTTGGATTCGGTGCCTCCCGACGTAAAGAAGATCTCCTCGGGACGAGCGTTTACGAGCGCAGCGACTTCCGCGCGGGCTTCCTCGATCGCCCGACGCGCCCGCCGCCCTTCGGCGTGAACGGAAGAGGGATTGCCAAACAGTCTTGCCGCTGCCTCCACGGCGGCCAGGACCTCAGGGTCCGGCTCGGTGGATGCGTTGTTATCGAGATAGATCATCGGGACGAAGTTAGAACCGCCTCACGATCCTTCGAAACCGAAGTCTCGTTGTTCTTCGCTCGATTATCCCCCGAATCCGCTCGACGTAAAACTCTCGTGAAAGGAATAGGCGGTGAAAACAGGCTGGTTAAGATCCTTGGTTCCATGAAGGTGACGGCCCGGCTCGCCCTCCTCTTGGCGTTGCTTCTCCCCGGCGCCGGGGCGCTCGCTGCCTCTGCGTCCGACTCCAAAATTCCGTCCGAATCGGAACGCCTGAAAGCCCTCCCGGACGAGGACCGCAAGTGGCTGACGCAGTTCGTCGCGCCGATCATCCTGCCCCCGGAACGCAAGGCCTTTCTCGAGCTGCCTGAGCAGAGGGACCGCGACACGTTCAAGGAAGAGTTCTGGAAGCGGCGAGAGAAGGAAGGGCTCCCCCTTCCTCTCGGTCCGGGTTACCGCGACCGATATGCGGAGCTGCGTCAGCTCGTTGAAACGAAATATGACCACTGGCCCAACGATGCGGCCAGAATGGTCATCCGCTTCGGCGAGCCGGCCTCGATCGATGAGCTGCAGGCCTGCCGGCGCACGTTCCGGGATCTCGAGGTCTGGACCTACAACCACGCGAGCGGGACCACGCGCGGGCAGGAACACTACTTCTTCTATCGCCGCAGCCCGGCCGAGGCCCGCAAGATGTGGGAGGTCGGAACGCCCGACAGCGACGTCTTCTCGCCCGGCTCCTGCCGCAAGAGCTTCGCGGAACTGGCGAAGGAATGCGTGCCGGCGCCTCCGAACAGTCCGCCGGATCCCTGCGGCGCCGCTTCCCGACCGGGAGCCGTCGCCATGTCGGGAACAGTCTGCGCCGAAGTTTGCGAAATCTACGGGATCTACAACGAAATCGCCGGCCGGCAGGGCTCTCGAACCGGCGGCGCGGTCGAATCGGCGGGGCTGCTCGCTCCTCCGGAGGTCTCGCTGGAAGGGCTCGACCACGTCCGGGCGAACTCGGCGAGCGCGCCGGATTCGAAGGCGAAAGACGTCTCGGTCACCGGACCGTCTTCGACCGCCGCGACTTCGGCCGCTTCGGCATCGACCGCTCCGGGCAAGGTCGTCCCCGCGAGCGCGCCGGCGAACAAGGTCCTCAGCGAGAAAGAGAAGATCGCGGCGCTTCCGCCGGACGAGCGCAAGTGGCTGACCGAGTTCATCGCTCCGATCATTCTTCCCGAAGAGAAGAAGGTTTATCTCGAGCTCGCAGAGCCTTACCAGCGCGAGCTCTTCAAGGAAGACTTCTGGCAGAGGCGCGAGAGGCCGGAGCTCCAGCCGCCGCTCGGCCCCGGCTCTCGGTACCGATACGAGGAGCTTCGCCGTCTCGCGGACGACGTGTATGACGGTTGGCGCCAGGATGCAGGACGGATGGTGCTTCGGTTCGGCGAACCGGCGTCGATCGAGAAGGCGAAAGACTGCGGAGAGACCTTCCGAGACCTGGAGATCTGGACCTACAACCGCGGCCAGCTTCCGCAGGGAAGCCGCTACCTCTTCTACCGGCCCTCCATGGGCTCGGCGCGGAAGATGTGGACGATGATGGATCCTCAGGCCGACGTCTTCCTTCCCAACGCCTGCCGCAAGAGCTTCGACGAGCTCGTCAGGGACTGCCCGGAGACGCCGACGCAGCGAAACGATCCGTGCTTCAAATGCGATGGCAACTGCGAGGTCTACCGCGTCTACACCGAGATCCGCGGGCGGGAAGGCAGCGCGGGAGGCGCGGCGACGGAGGTGGCGCATCTTTCCGAGCCTCCCAAGATCTCGACCGAAGGCCTCGAGCAGATGAAGGACAAGTGGGCGACGACGGCCGACCCCAAGGCGAAGGCGCTCACCGTCCAGGGCCCTTCCGGCACCGCGGCGACGAGCACGACGACCGCTGCGGCCGACGCGAAAAACTCGACGCCCGCCCCCATCCGCCGCAAGCTCTCTTCCAAGGAGATCAAGGAGCTGACGTCGAAGCTCGACGCCAAGTACAAGGACTGGCTGACCCTGGTCGAGATCATCATCACGGAGGACGAACGCCAGGTCTTTCTCCAGATCGGGGACAACGTCCAGCGCGACCACTTCATCGAGGCCTTCTGGAAGCGGCGGTCGTTCGACGCGCAGGGACTCCGAAACGATTACGAGCGGATCTACACCGACCGGGTGCGCTCCGCCATGGAGCTGTTTCACAACCTCCACAATGACCGCGCCAAGATTTTCGTCCTGAACGGCGCGCCCG
>DATDNV010000148.1:0-5313 GCA_036518075.1 Thermoanaerobaculia bacterium | reverse complement strand
GATTCGATTCCCACCTCCGCCGACAAAGAAGACCACGTCTCCATGTCGCCGATCGCGGCGCGGAAGCTGGCGCGGATCGTCGAGAATCTGGAGTGGGTTCTCGCGGTCGAGCTCTTGACGGCATTTCAGGCGATGGAGTTCCTTCGGCCGCTCCGATCGTCGCCTCCGATCGAAAAGGTCAGGCTGGCGTTCCGAAAGGCCGTCCCGGCCTGGCGAAAAGATCGCTTCCTCTCCAGCGACATCGAAAAGGCGCGCGGGTTCTTGTCCAGCGCCTCAGTCGTCGGTCTCACCGATCGGCTGAAGTAACCGACCGCTCCCGTATACTTCTGGGCGTGGCCACAGTTGTGTCCGGGCCCCGAACAGTCCGCGCGGCGACCGGCACGACGCTGCGATGCCGCGGATGGCTTCAGGAAGCCGCGCTCCGGATGCTGGAGAACAACCTCGATTCGGAGGTCGCGGAAAAACCGTCCGAGCTGATCGTCTACGGGGGCACCGGAAAGGCCGCCCGCAGCTGGGAATGCTTCGATGCGATCGTCGAGAGCCTGAAACGGCTGGGGAATGATCAAACTCTGCTGATCCAGTCCGGCAAGCCCGTCGGCGTCTTCCAGACGCATGAAGACGCGCCGCGGGTTCTCATCTCCAACGCGATGCTCGTTCCCGCCTGGGCGACCGCGGACGAGTTTCGTCGGCTCGAGGGATTGGGGCTGACGATGTTCGGGCAGATGACCGCGGGTTCATGGATCTACATCGGTAGCCAGGGCATCGTGCAGGGGACCTTCGAGACGTTCATGGCGGCGGCGAAGAAGCATTTCGGCGAAGGGCTCGAGGGCCGACTCGTCGTGACGGCCGGCCTCGGCGGTATGGGGGGCGCGCAGCCGCTGGCCGCCACCATGTGCGGAGCGGTCGCGTTGATCGCCGAGGTGGAACCCGAACGGATCGAGAGGCGCTTGAGATCGAGATACCTGGACGTTCGAGAGGACTCTCTCGACCGGGCGATCGACCGAGCCATCCAGGCGCGGGACAAGAAGCTTCCGCTCTCGATCGGTGTCCAGGCCAACGCGGTGGATCTGCTCGACCGGCTGCTCGCTCGGGGCGTCCTTCCGGATCTGCTGACCGACCAGACGTCGGCGCACGACGAGCTGAACGGTTACGTTCCCGCTTCGAAGCCGGGCGAGAATCTGGAAGACCTGTTCGCGCTTCGCCGCCGCGATCCCGCGCGGTACATCGACCGGGCGTACGCGACCATGGCCCGACACATGCGGGCGCTTCTCGAATTCCAGCGGCGGGGCGCCGTCGTCTTCGACTACGGGAACAACATCCGGGGGCAAGCGAAGAAAGCGGGCGTCGCCGACGCGTTCGAAGTGGGCGGGTTCGTCCCGCTCTTCATCCGCGATCTCTTCTGCGAGGGCAAGGGTCCCTTCCGCTGGGCCGCTCTTTCGGGAAATCCCGATGATATCCGCGCGACCGACCGGGCTCTTCTCGATCTGTTCCCGGGGAACAAGGATCTCGCTCGTTGGCTTCGCCTCGCCGAGGAGAAAGTGGCATTCCAGGGCCTGCCTGCGCGGATCTGTTGGTTGGGCTACGGCGAACGGTCGAAGGCCGGACTCCTGTTCAACGACATGGTGCGAAGCGGAGAGGTTCAAGCGCCGATCGTGATCGGCCGGGATCATCTGGACGCCGGATCGGTGGCGTCGCCGAACCGCGAGACGGAGGCGATGCGCGACGGCTCGGACGCGATCGCGGACTGGCCGATCTTGAACGCTCTCATCAACACCGCCTGCGGCGCGAGCTGGGTTTCGGTGCACCACGGCGGCGGCGTCGGAATCGGCTACTCGATTCATGCCGGTATGGTCGTCGTCGCCGATGGCACGGAGGCGGCGGCACGCCGTCTCGCCCGCGTCCTCACGTCCGATCCGGGAACCGGGGTCGCGCGGCACGCGGACGCGGGTTACCCGGAAGCGATCGCCGCTGCGAGGCAACGCGGCGTGGAGCTGCCGCTGTTCAAACGGTGAGACCGATCCCGCGAGCGCCGCTGGTCGCGGCGTTCGCCGGCATTTTTTCGCTGGCGATTCTCGACGGCTGGCTCCCGGGCCTGTTCGAGCGGCCGTCTCCGCCGTCCAATCCGGAAGAAGTGCGCGCCGCCTTTTCCCGGGCGCAAGCCGATCTGGCTGCACGCGGGAAGACGTTTCAGTCGAATCCTGACGTGCTTCGTTCGATCGCGGGGGGTGGCATCGCCATCAACCGGATCGCTCTCTTCGCCGCGGCCAGGCAGGCCCTGGAGAAGGCACCGCCGGGAACCTGGCTCGTCCTCACCGATCCGAATGGCCGGGCGCAGGCGTGGTGGGGCGATGCTCCCGCGTCGCTCGCCGGCCTGGTGGGATCCGAAGGCTTCGGAATTCGTTGGTCGTCGACCGCGCTGACCGTTGCGTTTCGCGCCCGCGTCGGCCGGACCACCGACTCGGGTGAAGTCTGCGTCGCGCGAACTCTGCCCGCCCTGGCGCCCGACTTCGCGCGAGCTCTTGGCCTTTCCAACGCCTCTCCGGCCTGGGAGCCGGTCGCGGGCAAGGGGACCGCGCCCTTGCAGGTAGAGCCCAGCGGCAGAGTCTCGATCGGGCTGCGTCTGTCGGAGTCGGTTGACCCCGCCCCGCGTAGCGGCCGGACGATTCCGCTCGCGGTCACGCTCGCCGCGGCGCTCATTCTCATTGGTCGGGCGCGAGATCCGGGACGGGTGGGACTCGGTCTCGTCCTGGCCTATGCGGCGCTCGACGCTTTCGGGGAGGCGTCGCGCCATTCTCTGGCGACCGCTCCGTTTTGGGCGGGCGCGCTCGGCCTCGCGCTGCTTCCTCGCGCGCTCACGCTCCTGCGCCGACGAACGAGCCCCTCTCCCGCTCTGGTTGCCGCAGGGTTCGCGCTCCTGCTCCTGTCCTTCCCCGCAGCGACCGTCGTGGCTCCTCCGGACCTCGGCGCTCCTTTCGCCGAATCGACTCTGTCTTCGCTTCGGCTCTCGGGCGTCGCGGCCCTCATTGCCGCCGGTCTCGCGTTCTCGGCCGCCGGCCGCGGGCGGACCTACCGACGGGCCTGGATGACGGCGGCCGTTCTCGGCACGACGAGTCTGATCGTCGCCGCGCTGGCATTCGTGTCTCCGCGGTTCCCCTTTCTCCTCTTTCTCGCTGCCGGCGCCGCCGTCGCATTCGAGATCTGGTCTCGCGCGATCGCGACGAGCTCGCGCGCGGAGGAGTTTGAAGTCCCGCGGCTCATCGCGGCCACCGCGCTCCTGTCGCTGCTGCTCGTTTCGCCCGCGGCGGAGCACCGCCGAGCGGCGCACAACATCGCGGTGGCCCGGGGAATCAGCCTTCCCGACTCGAGCAAGGCCTCGATGAACTCCGTCTTCGCTGCGGAGCGCGCGGTCGAGGAGGTCTCGCGATTCGACCTTTCCCGGGAGCTCCCGGCGCCGCTCGCCGAGGTGGATCTTTCGGATTTGGCCTATCGGCTCTGGAGAGACGCGGAGCAGGACTCGCGTAACCCGGTTCTGATCGCGTTTCGCGTCTTTGACCCGGCCGACGAGCTCACGAGCAGCTTTTCTCTCCTGCCCGGAGTCGCGACGAGCCCGGCGGCGCAGTCGAATCGCCTGGCGATCGACCGGCACGTCGTCGCTTTCGTGCACCGCGTCGCCTCGTTGCAGCTTTCGGGAACCCCCTGGGGGCGCGTCGAGGTCACCGTTGCGGATTGGCCATCCTGGGATCCGCTTCCCCCGAGCATCGAGGTCTACCGCATGCTCGTGGAGGGCGGAGACCGCGGCCGGAGAAAAGGCCTTCCCCGAGTGCGCCCGTTTCTCGCCGCCTATGCGCCCGATGGAGAAAAGAGAGACGAAGGGCCGACGCTGCCGGCGCGCCTGGTGGAGCGCCTTCGTCGCTCGACGCAGCCGACACCGGTGCGGCTGCACTTTCGCGGTGAGGAACTCTGGGGGGAGATTCGTCCGGTGACCGAGGGCTACCGGCTGGTCGCCGTTCCGGGACCGGATCTTTTGGGGCGGCTCTTGACCGCGGCTCTTCTGATACCGGGTCTCGCCGTCCTGGCCGGCGTCATGGCGCTCCTCCTGTCCTGGAAGATCGTGGCGGCGCCGGCAGGGGAGCGGAGGGACATCCTTCCGCGAGGAGCGCGCACGTTTCGAGGGAGACTCGTTTTCCTCTTCGTCATCGGTGTTTTGATTCCGCTCCTGCTGGTCACCTATTTTCAGCGTTCCGCGATCGTGACCCGCTCCCAGAGAGACACGCTCGATCATGCGCGCACCGCACTCGGCACCGCGCGGCAGGTTCTGGACGACTATCTTCCGTCGGTAACCGAGGCGCGCGAAGGACTCATGGCGATCGACGACGCCCTTCTCGCCTGGCTCGCAAAGGCGGTCGGCTACGACCTCTCGGTCTATGCGCCGGATTCCACGCTGGTCGCGACTTCACGTCGAGACCTGTATGCCGCGGGATTCGTGCCCGACCGGGTGCCGGGCTCGGAGTTCGTCACGATCGGGCTGTCGGGCGTGCGTCAGACGATCGGGTCCCGGCTGGTCTCGGAAGGGCACATCGACGAGATCACCACGAGTCTGTCGGCGATTCCGGGCGTGCCGGGCGTCCGAAGCCCCGCCTTGATCTCGCTTCTTCTGCTGCCCCAGCAGCGGCTGGCCGAGGCGGAGGCGTCGCAGTTGACTGCCGCCGTCGCCGCTTTCGGGTTGCTCGTCTTCGTCTTTTCGGCGCTGATCGCCGGGCGTCTGGCGGTTCGCGTCGCACGGCCGGTCGCCGATCTGGTCGAGGGAACCCGGGCCGTCGCGCGGGGCGATTTCTCTCCTCACGTCGCGGAGCCGCCCGACGAGGAGCTGAAGGAGCTCGTGCGAGCGTTCCTGTCGATGTCTCGAAGCTTGAAGCTCCAGACCGAAGCGCTCTCCGCCGAGAAGGAGAGACTCGCGACACTGCTCGCCCACTTGACTGCGGGTGTCGTCGCCTATCGTGAGGTCGGCGACGTGCTCCTCGCCAACCCCGCCGCTGCGGCGCTGGGCGGCGGCCGCGCCGACGGCCGGACGCTCGAAGACGTGTTTCCCGGACCGGCGATGCAGGAGGTCCGACGCGTGCTGTTGAGCGCTTCGGAGTCGCCGGCCGCGGACATCGAACCCAGGCCTGGCGAGCGGTGGCGGATCGTCACGGTTCCGCTCCCGCTGGGAGGAGAAGGCGTTCGCATGGCGGTGATCGAGGACGTGTCCGACGTCGTTCGCTCCAACCGCCTGGCGGCGTGGGCCGAGATGGCCCGGATCATCGCGCACGAGAT
>DATDNV010000147.1:0-4185 GCA_036518075.1 Thermoanaerobaculia bacterium | reverse complement strand
CCTTCCGTGAGCGTTTTCTCGGCGGAGCGCCGCAACTCTCGACGAGCGGCCGGCGAAGACGGGCTAAGTCTTCGGCTTGGGTGTGGGCGTCGGCGTCCGCGCCCGCTTCTTCGGAGTCGCGGCAGGCTTGTGCGTGGGCTTCGGCGCGATTTCTGCAGTTTTCCCGGCGCGATTGCGCTCATCTCGAGTGATGGCGCCGAGCGCTCGAGAGTCCTCGATGTCATAGCTCGGCGTCGAAGTGGGCTTCGGTGCCATTCCGATCGACTGCACGTCGTCCTGCTTGACCGAGAGGACGCTTCCATCCACGGTCGTGAAGACGATCCTCCCGCCTTTGAACTGCGGCGGCTCCTTGAGGAGATAGGACGTTCCGTCCTTCATCAGAATTCGAGTCGGCTGCGGCGTCGCCGCCTGCGGTAGCCAGAGAGAGAGAAGCAGCAGTGTCCAGAGCACGGTGTCACTAAAGAATACTCCAACTCCTTTCGGATCGTCGCGAGCTCAGAGAAATCCGCTCGCTTTCGCAATTTTTCGAGTGAGGGTGGGAATGGCCGCCTTCTCGAGTTCGCGGCGGCGGAACCATCGAGACTCGCCGACGATCGAGGGATGGACGGCGGCCGCTGATTGCGCTCGAGCCTGGAACACGGTGATCTGCATCCGACGGTTCATGATGGTGTGACGTACGCGTCCCGCGGGCGCGTACGTCAGATGCCAGCCCAGCCGACGAATCATCTTCGAGAGGTCGCGGCGCGCTCTCTCGAGCGTCGCTCCCTCGGCGCAGGGAAACTGCCACATTCCCGCCAGCCTTCGACTTTCGGGCCGTACCAGCAGCGCGTGGGCACCCCGCCTCGCCACCGCTGCGGCGACCGCGACGTCGACGAATCGAGGCTTCCCTCGGCGCTCGGGGTAGCGCACCGGCTCTCCCATCTGCCGGGCGCGGCATTCCTCCCGAACCGGGCATCGAGGACAGCGGGGCTCCCGGGGAATGCAGATCGTCTGGCCCAGATCCATGAACGCCGCCGTGAGGTCACCCGGGTTTCGGCGGGGAAGGAGCCGTCCCGCGATGGACAGCACTCGATCCTGATGAGAACGGCGACCCGCGATGCCCCCGATCGCGAACAATCGCGAAAGGACGCGGGTGACGTTCGCCTCCGCCGCCGGCGCGCGTTCTCCGAAGGCCAGAGAAGCGACCGCCGCCGCCATGTATCGGCCAAATCCGGGCAGCTGCTCGAGCTGCGCGGGTTTTCGCGGGAGGCGTCCCTCGTGCTCGCGCTCGATCACCTGCGCGGCCTTCCTGAGGTTTCGAGCTCGCGCGTAGTAGCCGAGTCCCGACCAGGCGGCGAGGACGCTCTCTTCGCGCGCGCGCGCCAGGCTTCGGAGGTCCGGAAAGCGTGCGAGAAACGGGGCATAGCGGCTTCTCACCGCGCCCACGGTCGTCTGCTGAAGCATGACCTCCGAGACCCAGATGCGGTAGGGATCGCGCGTCCCGCGCCAGGGGAGTTGTCTCTTTTCGCGGTGAAACCAGGCCAGGAGCTTCCGGCGAATTCTTCTACTGTCATTCCCAGGACCCTCGGCCCGAGGAATCTGCTTTCGTTTCAAGTCGTCAGTGAGAGCAGATCCCTCGCTTTCGCTCGGGATGACAGAGTCTGTAATCGCCGGGACACTTCTTCAGGAGGCCATCGCCCCGGCGGCGGTCACCTGTTCACGCGGGGCCATCCAATCGGGCTCGCGCATGAGATCAGAGACGAATTTCTTCTCCTGCTCGTTCGGCAGCACGCCGGCCAGATGTTTCTGGTACTCCTGAGGCGTCAGCTTTTCGCCCGACACCGACCATGTCTCTCCAGCGTACTCGCCGATCGCGCGGTGGAACTTCATGTCCGGCGCGAAAAGGGGAGGAGTGCCCGCCGGATACTGCTTGGAGACCTGATCGAGAAGCTTGACGACTTCCTGCCGGTAGAGCTCACGTGAAAATTCGTTCAAGTGCTCTCGGTCCGGCTCCGCCGCGTGCTTCGACTCGTCGTACCGGCCCTTCAGGCCCCAGACGTAGAACCACTCGGCCGAGGACGAGGAGTCTTTTCCGAAGAGGTCGTAGGCGGTTGAGACCCACTTGTTGACGTACTTCTGCAGAAGCGGCGCAGAAACGCGCCCGCCCCGAGCGATGCGCTGGAGGCCCATGTGGCCGGTGCCCATGTGGAACCCCTCCTCACGCAGCATCGGCCCCATCGAGCGGGAGAGAGGGGCGAAGGCGGAGGTCGAGAGCATGTTCAGCTGAAACTTCCCGTCCCGATCGACGAACTCGGTGTAGGTGAAGAAGTCCACCCAGTTGTCGACGTCGACATTGAAGGAGCCCAGGAGCCGGTTGTTCTGCCAGGAGCGGCGCTCGAGCAGCTTGCGCGCTTCGACCTTCCCGGTCTCCCCGAAGTGAGAGACGAGGATGTGGCACATCTGCCAGCCATGACGCATCTCCTCCGTCATGATGCGGCAGACGCTCTCCGTGTCGTAATCGGAGGGCGAGGTGTCGAGCAGATGACGCTGCTGTTCGACGGATGCGAACTCGGTGTCGCCCTGATAGACGATGAGATTCAGTAAGGCGTCGCGGATCTGCTGCTGCGGGATCTGGCCGACCCGTTGCCATTTCTTCTGGCCCCGGAAATCTCCGAACTCGATCTCGTCGGACTTGAGATCTCCGTACTTGGCTTCGAAAGCGTAGTCCCCGTACTTCGGCAGGTTCAGGTTGATGTCCTTCTGCCACGCGCGGAACGCGTCGATCCAGTCATCGAAGGTAGTGATCTTCTTCATCAAAGACTCCAACCACCTATGATACCGGTTTATGCCGTCCGGCATCCGACGTGAGGAGTGGGTCGTGAGCCGTGAGGCGGGCTTGGTGCATGGCTCTGGTTCGCGGCGCGCGAAGTCTCCGGGTGCCCCGCTCTGGTTTAGAAAAGTTGGAGCGCCGGTCGCGACGCGACCGCCTGCGCTCCAAATCGCGGAGGCGACGTGAAGATCGACTGGGAGGGTTTGATCGTAGGGTTCGAGAGCCGATCCCAACAGATCACTCATTTCTTCGACCGCGAGACCGGAGACGTCGAGCAGGTGCTTCAACGCGATGCCGAGCGGCACGCGAGTTTTTCCTCTGACCCGCGGTTTCTCGCGCTCCCGCGGGACCAGGGGGAGCGAACGATCGGAGACCTGGAGGAGTTCATCGCCCAGTGCCAGAATCCCGGCTGCCGCCGTGAGTTGTCGCAAGCGCTTCAGGCGGCGGGCTCGGTGAACTCTTATCGCGAGACGCTCATGCGCTTTCCGAAGGAAGAGGCGCGGTTCTTCCAATTCAAGGAACACCAGGCCCTCAAGCGCGCACAGGAGTGGTTGACCGCGCAGGGAATTGCTTTCCAAAAGCCGCAAGAGAGAACGTAGGTCGTGGTGGTAGGAGGTAGGGTGAAATCCCTGCCACGTACGTCCTAGGGGCCTAAGTCCTCGTCGGCAGCGTCAGGAATCCAAAACGTTCCGGGATGTGGAAGTCCGGCGGCCCGGCAAGCGTCGGGGACCACGCCGAGTAGGCATCGACGCTTCCGCGGTCGATCCGATAGAAATTGGCCCGCCATCGCAACGGGACCGCACCGCCAACCATCGACGCCAGCGGTATCCGCAGAACCGCCGACCAGCGACGCGGTGCGGCGCCCGCCACACGCGCCGAGAATCCGCGACAGCGCCAGGAGGGATCGACTCGCATCGTTCGTCGGTCGAGATCCGGCGATTCGACGCGCCCGGTCCAGACCGCTCCGAGGGGATTCACTTCGAACTCATAGTAGCGGGTCGGCGGTTCCACCGGCGAGAGAAAGACTTCGAAGACATCCTCCGTCCACAAGGGGGAGCGATTGCGTTTTAGCGAAGCCACCACTCCGTCGTCGCGTCCGTCGAAGCGGACGAGAAGCGAGTCTCCTCGAAGCCCGACGCGCAGCGCGGTCGCGAGCCGGGGCCGCTCGCCCGTGCGCGTATCGCGGAGAGTGACGGGAGGCAAGCCAACCAACCGGTCGGTTGCGCCGAGTAGAGGGACTTCCAGGCGGGGAAGCTCGAACGATTGGAGGCTCAAGGGCCCGAGATTATATCAGATCTGATATAAGGACTCGTCCCGAAGTCCGAAACCCAGCATGGTCGCTGCCGCGTCCACCGCGAGATCCCTCGGGCGGCACC
>DATDNV010000146.1:0-5900 GCA_036518075.1 Thermoanaerobaculia bacterium | reverse complement strand
TTTCGCTCTCCATGAGCGTCGCTTTCGCCGTCGCCTTGTGGGCGTTTTTCTCTCAAGGCCTCGAGGGACGCCCCTTCCTCCTGTCCTTCGCTCTCTTCGCCGGACTCGTGGCGGCACGAACGGCCTTCGGCGCCAGACCTTCGTCCCATTACGCCGGTCCATCCCATCTGGCCACGGCACTGACGACGACTGTGTTTCTCGTCGTGATCCTGCCTCGATTTCTTCTGGGCGAAGGACCGAGCGCTTCGATTTTTCGGACAGCGGCCGCGGCGCTTCTTATCGTGGCCGGCGGATGGCAGACTCTCCGGGGCGTCGAGAGTCTGCGCGCCCCCGGGTCCGTTTCGGTCGAAACGCGCCACGGGCGAGTGTTCGTCAAGCCCGGCCACGCGCGGCTGTTGAACGCCTTCTCGCAAGAGGCCCGGGCTGGAGACGCGGTCCTGATTCTTCCGGAGACCTATGCCCTCGACGCGCTGTACGAAGTCCGCAATCCCTCGCCCCTGGTCCAGGCTCTCCCAGGATGGCTCGTTCCCGAAATCGAGCAGCGTCTCATCCAGCGAATGGAGTCTTCCCCGCCGGAACTCGTGGTTGTCTTCGAACGCCCCTACGACGAGTTCGGTTCGGCGCCCTTCGGCATCGGCTACGGACGGCTGCTCTCAGGCTGGTGCGAGGCGCATTACCGTGTCGTCGCATCCTTCCCGGCGGCGGGTCGAATCCTTCGGCGCCGCTGATCCGCCGAGCCAGGGCTACGATTGGTTGGCGACTCAGGGAAATCGTCGTGGAATCTCTGCGCGCGGGAGAGATCCTTCGCCGGAGAGACGAGCCGCCGTCTCGCTCAAGCGGATCCGCGAGTCTCGCCCTAGTTCGAAGGAGGCAGAGGAATCGAGGCCTGGCCGAATACGTATCGCCATCCGTCGGGCGTCCGCACGTACGTGTCGCTGAACCAGAGCTTGTAGTCGAACGGCTTCCCTTGCCGCGTGCCCTTGGCCCACAGCAGGGCGGTGACGACCGCCGTGTTTCCCCAGACACGGACCGTCTGGGAGCTGTCCTCCTGCTTTTCGTAGACGGAATCTGCACTTCGCGCTTCTTGGAGAAGGTCCGTCTTCGTGAAGGTCTTGCCTCTGCCCGTCACGAGGAGAAAGTCGTCCGCGAGAATTCGATCCATGCCGGCCGCGTCGTTTTTCGCGACCGCCGCCTGGTACTGCGTGTCGAGCGTGGCGACGATCCGCGCATCGCCGGCGGACGCACCGGCTGCGGACGCTTCTCGTGTCGCGGCTCCTTCCGAATGGCGTTGGAAGCGAATGTCGAAGAGCGGCTTCCAGGTCGCGCCGCCATCGATCGAAGTGTCGGCGGTTTCACGGACTCCCGCGCCTTCCGGCCTCCAAACGCCTCGAATGATCTCCTTGCCGCCTTGGGCCGTCCGCCGCGTTCCTTGCATCGTGATCGCGTCATCCCGGAAGGCTCCGTCGATTTGAAGGAGGGTTCCCCGATTGGTGACCCAGGTCTGGTGCCACAACTGGCGCGAGGCGTCGTAGGCCGTGAAGCTCTGGCCGACGACACCGTCTTCCTGCTCGTAGATCTCGCGGAGCGCGCAACCCTCGAGGATGATGTCGACGTGCGCTCGCGCGATCGGCTTGTTCGCGCCGCCGACGTCGTACGCGTCCCAGTCGCCCGACCAGAAGTCGAAGCGACGATGCTCGGCGCTCCCGCACCTGGGCGATGTCTCGGCGAGAACGGCGGCGGCCGCGAAGACACCGAGCAACCCTGCAGCGGCGAACAGCCGCGTCGATCTCCCTCGTTCGAGCTTCATGACCTCCCCTTCTCCGTCCGCTGCGGGCAATGACCTCAGCGGGACGGGTGCTCTCCTCCCTCGGGGCCGTAGAAGATCACCCAGGCCTCGAAGTCGGATGTGAACGACTCGAATCGATGTGTCACACCCGCCGGCACGAAGAGAAGATCTCCGGCGGAGAACGGCGTTCGGACATCGCCGTTGACGAACTCTCCCGAACCTCGCACCACGACGTAAATCTCGTCGCGCGAGTGGGGCTTCTGCGGGTCGCTGCCGCGAGGGGCATAGAGCTCGACCTCGATCGAGCCCCTATTCAGCGCGACCTCCCAGCGTCGACCGTCGAGTCCCGGGAGCCGCGCCATGACCTCGCCTACGGTGATCCGGCGGCCGTCCTTCTCCATGCGCCTTTCAAAGATGGCCCTTCGAGCGCCTCGCGGTGCCGAGCCTCGAGAGCGAGCAGCTGGCTCTTCGTGGAAAGCCCGCCGCCGAATCCGGTCAGGGAACCGTCCGATCCGATGACCCGGTGGCAGGGAATCACGATCGGGATCGGGTTGCGTCCGTTGGCTGCCCCGACGGCGCGGAACGCGTTCGACCTGCCGAGCATTCGCGCGATCTCGCCGTAAGAGGTCGTCTCGCCGTAGGGAATTCTTCGAAGAGCCGACCATACCTCGCGCTGAAACGGAGTCCCGGCGGGCGCGAGCTCGAGATCGAACCGGCTCAGTTCTCCGGCGAAATACGCTTCGAGCTGGCGAATCGCCTCGCGAAAGGGCCGGGGGTCGCGGCGCCAATCCGGCGATCGTGGAATCGCGTGCGCGCTCCTCGGGAACGAAATTCCTCGAAGCCCTTCCTCATCGCCCGCGATCGTGAGCTCGCCGATCGGAGTGGACAACTCGCAGAACTGCATCATCCCGGTCGCGCCAAACGCCCGTGACGTACCAGAGACAGGCCCGCGCCGGGACTCGGAGCGCTCATGGGCGCCGGCGCCGAGCCCGACCCGGCGGCGAGCGGCCAGATGGTCTCTTCGTCGGCGGCCGAACGCCAGAGATACACCGCCGCGTACGATCGCCACGGCCGCCAGCGCTCCGCGCGGGCGCGCAGGTCCGGGACCGAAAGGGGATGCCCGTTGCCGGCGGCCCGGAGGAGGACGAGGTCGCTCGCGGGGAAGGCGTCGGGCTGGCCGAAGGCGCGCAGCGCGATGTATTGCACGGTCCAATCGCCGATGCCCTTCACGCCCGCAAGCTTCGAGAGAAGGACTTCCTCGGTTTGCGCAACCACGACTCCGCTGTCCGCGAACACCCGAGCGGCGGATCGGATCGCGCGAGCGCGCGTCTGCGGCATTCCGTCGAGCTTCGCCGCCGCGAGCGCCTCCGGAGCCGGAAACACGAAACGCAACCCTCCCGAGTCCGAAAGAGTCAGCGGCCTTCCGAACGCCTGCGCGACGCGGCCGGCGAGAGTGGACGCCGCGGCGACCGACACCTGCTGTCCGAGGATCGCGCGCACCGCGAGCTCGAAGCCGTTCCAGGCCCCCGGAACCCGAAGACCCGGATACCGCCGGACGAGACGGGCCAGTAGCGAGTCGCGGCGGAAGTGCTCTGCGATCGTCGTGGTGTCCGCGGCGAGATCGAACATGGCGCGGACTCGAATCGCGACAGGCAACAACGCCGCCGGCTCGGCGCAGCGAACGAGAACCTCGAGCGCGTGCGCCCGGGCGTCGTGTCGCACTTCGAGAATGCCGTCATGCCCGCTCTGCGTGAAGGTACGGCGGTACGCGCCCGCGACGACCTCCTCGACTCCCGGAATCGCGCGGGCGGCGAGAAACGAAAGCAGCGACTCCCAGTCGTAGGGCGGCTCGTACGGCAAACGCAGGACGTAGGGACTCTCGCTCTCCCGCAGCGCGACCGACCGAAAGCGGCGCAATTGCGACGGCGGCCGGCCGTAGAGCGACCGGACCGAGTCGTTGAAGCGGCGCACGGTGCGAAAGCCGGACTCGAGAGCGACCCGGGACATCGGCAGATCCGTGTCGCGGATGAGCCTGCGAGCGTGGTTCATTCTCCAGGTCTTCGCCACCGTCTTGGGCGAAGCTCCCAGGTGCGTCAGAAACAGCCGGTCGAGATGCCGCGCGCTGACGCCCAGGCGCCGGGCCATCTCGGCCAGACTCTCTTCCTGCAATGTTCCCTCGGCGATCAGTCGAAGAGCCCGTCCCACGGTCGTGAGCGTTCCCATCCAGGCGGGAGTCCCCGGCGCCGTCTCCGGGCGGCATCGAAGGCACGCGCGGAATCCGGCGTCGACCGCCTCCTGACCGGTCAGGAAATAACGCACGTTTTCGCGCTTCGAGGTCGGCGAAGGACAGATCGGACGGCAGTAGATGCCGGTCGTCAGCACGGCGATGAAGAAGCGGCCGTCGAACCGCGCGTCGCGAGCGATGCGCGCCCGATCGCATATCTTCGCGTCGAGTTCCACCGCGATTAGCCTACCTCTCGTTCTCATCGGCGACTCGCCATTTTCGGACATTAGTGTTCCCTCAAGCCGCTCGCCATTTTTGGACGCGTACGTGAGCGCGATCTTGACGGCGCGGGAACTCGACTCGACACTACTCGTGACGCTCCGGGGACGGCGCGTCCGAGATCGATCACGAGGAGAATTCGATGTTCGCGGCGGTGCACAGTCGATTCGAACGAGGAGACGCGGCGAATCCGTCGCCCGCTCAGGAGCGGCGCGCTCGCTGATGGACACGTTGCCCTTACCCGCACCGCCGCCGTCGCCGCCGAGGCCGCCGCTGCGTTTCCCGAACAGGGACGGCATCACTTTCCTTCCTCATTCGACGGGTCCCGGTCCCGAGGATCCGGCGCAGGAAATCCTGCGATACGCCGAGACGCTCGGAATCCCGTGGCGGCGAGTCCTGCTCGGCGAGATCGAGGCCGAGCAGAGGCTCCGCCAGTTCGTCGAAGACATCCAGAACGGGTGTTCGCTCCCGACGGTTTTGAAGATTCTCTCCTCTACCTTTCTCGACTCGTGGCGAGCCCGGGGACGTATTCAAAGCCTCGTCTGCGACGCACGGGGCGCTTCCGATCCGTCCGCCGTCCAACAGCTCCGAATGGTCTTCCTATCCGTGGCGGGAAAGACCGAACGCGACAGGATCGCGTTTGCGGAGCACCTCCGTTTCGCCCATCAGCGCATCCTGCTGCTCCAGCGGGTCCGGCGCGCGGCCGCGAAGAGCCGCGGCACGCCCGCGGAGCGCCTCGCCTTCGTCTGCGCGTCGGCGCATTGCTGTTACGACGACGCTGCCTGGGCGATTCGGGAGGAGGACTCGCCGCGCCGCGGAGATCGCTTCGATTCCTCCGTTCGGAAAGTCCGCGAGGAAGGCTTCCTCATCCCGAGAGAGGAGACGGAAGCCCGCTCGCTCGCGGAGCTGCGGCGCATCGTCCGCACCTCTCCGCATCTGACTCGCCGGACACGCGCGCCGCGCCGGAAGGTCGAACCGATGTCCGGACCACGAAGAACCCCGCTGCGCGCCGGCGCAGTCTAGTTGCGAACTCTCAATCTGTTGTTTTGACTTGCCGAGTCGCCCCGGCCCTGTGGCGTTTCCCTCGGGACCACGCGGCGGAGCCAGGCGCGGTGATGAGGGACCCGTCCCTGCCCGCCGCTTGCGAAATCGCCGCGCGGGAGAATAAGCCGTATTAGCTTGGGTCCCCGCGGACCCACGCGATTTCGAAGGTCCCTCCGGGAAACTCCTCCGGGCCGGGCTCACATTGAGGCTCTCGTCTTCCGGATGCCCCGTCCGTGGGTCCGCCTCCCTGAGGAGGCGATGAGCGAGGAGCACCAACTACCGAGGGCTGCGGGCTTCTCCCGGAGTCGGACCTGTCCGAGGGCGCACACGCTCATCGAAACCACTGATTCGTGGAGCTGCGCCCCCGAGGACCGGAGCGGCGGCCAGACGATGACTTGCACGGCCGGGCCGCCGCGTTCCGACGAGGGAGATGCCCGCGAGCGAACCTCCGGAGCGTGCCGACGAGGAAGGCGTCAAGACGATCGAAGGTCTTCCAGAGAAAGACGTGTCGAGATCACGCCTAGTCCGCGCTCATGGATCGCAATTCGCTAGCCGCGATTCAGATTT
>DATDNV010000145.1:0-5090 GCA_036518075.1 Thermoanaerobaculia bacterium | reverse complement strand
CAACTAAATTTTCTAACCCAGAGCCCCGGGAGCCCAAAAAGGATCAACTCTCAGCTACTTGACGAGGGGCAGGAGCTCCTTCGCCGTCGACGCCTCGCTGCCGTTGGGCTCGAGATCGAGATACTTCTGGAGGTGCTCCCGCGCCTCCGCTTTCTTGTTCAGGTTCAAGGCGGTCATCCCGAGGTAGAAGTGGGCCAGAGCGTAGTCCGGCTTGGCCTGGACGGCGCGCGTGAGCATCGCCTCTGCCTCTTTGAGGTTTTTCCCGTTGTAGGCGTCGATTCCTTTGTTGTACAGGGTCTCGGGGGAATCGGGATTGGCCTCGTCGTACTTCTTCTTCCATTCGGCCGCGGCCTTCTTGTCGCCGCTCTTGACCGCCGCATCCGTCATCATGCCGTAGAGATTCGTCATCGTCGGATCGAGATCGACCGCCTTCTGCCCGTACTCGAGAACCTTCGCCCAGTCTTTCTTGTCGTAAGCGAGATTCGCGAGGGCTTGCCATCCCTGAGGGAGGTCGGGATTCTTCGCGACCGCCTGCTGAAACTTGCCAGCCGCGCCGTCCTTGTCGCCGGCCTTGAGAAGGTCCACGCCCTCGTTGAACGTTTGAACGGCGGCCTCGTTCGCAGACGGGGCTGGAGCGGCTCCCGGGGCGCCCCCGGCTTCGGAGGGCTTCAGGAGCTTTTGGTCGACCGTGGTGGGTTCGCCGCCGATCTTGAACTTCTCGTCCCGCTCCGAGGCCACGTATCCGTCGCGCTCGAACCGCATCCGGTAGGTGTGGGTCGCGTCGTTGACGAGCAGGCCGTATTGGCCTCGCTTGTCGGTCTTCGCGGAGACCTTGAAGTTCTTCAGGTCGGCGGTGGTCAGCGTGATCGTGACGCCTTCGATCGGCGCGCCCGCCGAATCCGTAACCTTGCCCGTCACGCGACCCTGGGCGTTGCCGCGCGCTTGCGCGGCGATCATCATGAGACCGAGAGCGAAGAAAGCCCCTGTCGACCTCTTCATTTCTGCCTCCCGTGGACCGGAGCGCGGCTCCGCGTCCAGAAACTTGAGGGATTCTAGCGAACTCGAGACGAACGTCGGATGCTCAGGAGGCTCCTGCCGCCGTCTTCTGGTGGCGCGGGACGGCCTCGAGGATCTCTCCGATGAGGGCGTACTTGCCCATCGGCATGATGTGGATCCCCCGGCAGAGCCCGGAGATCGCCCCGGCCAGTTCCCGCGCGATCGCCAGTCCTTCCGCTTTCTCGGAATCCGGGCCGCTCTCGTTGGCCTTGCGCATCCGCTGCTGGATCGACTCGGGCACGACGATGCCGGGGACCTCGTTGGCGAAGAACAGAGTCTGTTTGAGCGAGCGGAGAGGAATGAGACCAACCAGAATCGGGATGGAGCGCGCTTCCTCGCGCGCCAGGAACCGTTCGAGTGCGTCGACGTCGTAGACCGGCTGCGTCTGGGCGAACGTCGCTCCGGCCTCGATCTTGGCTCGGAGCTTGGAATACTCCACTTCGAGATCCGAGGCGGCCGGGTTGGCCGCGCAGGCGACGGCGAACGCGGTGGGAGAGCCGATGGCGTTTCCGGCCAGGTCCGCGCCGGAGTTGAGCCCCCGCGCGATCCGCAGAAGCCCCAAGACGTCGACCTCCGAGACCTGTTTCGCCTGGGGATAGTCGCCGATCTTCAGAGGGTCTCCGCCGAGGCAGAGGATCGCTTTGATGCCGAGTCCCGCGGCTCCCAAGAGATCGGATTGGAGTCCCAGAATGTTGCGATCGCGCGTCGTAATCTGAGCGATCGACTCGACTCCCGTCTCCCGCTGGATGAGCGCGGCGACGGCGATCGAAGACATCCGAAGCCGGGCCATCGGGTTATCGGTGACGTTGACCGCATCGACGCCGGCTCCCTTGAGCACGCGGGCCCCTGCGATCGACGCGGTGACGTCGACCCCCTTCGGCGGCTCGACCTCCACGGTCACGACGAATTCGCCCGAGTCCCCCAGCCGGCGCTTGAGCCTCGATGTTTCGATCGCCGGCTCGGCGACGCGCGTCTCGACGCTCTCGAGCACGACGGAGACCTTCGCCGCATCGAGAACCCGCGAGCGTCCCGCGATCGCGCGAGCCATCGAGCGGATGTGCTCCGGAGTCGTCCCGCAGCATCCGCCGATGATCGCCGCCCCCGCGTCGACGAACGCTTTCGCGTAGTCGCTCAGATAGTCCGGCGAGGAAAGGTAGACGTTGCGTCCATGCACGACGGTCGGATAGCCGGCGTTGGGCATCACCGAGAGCGGCGCGGAGATCGAACCTCCGAGCCGCGAGAACACGTCGTGCGTCTCCTGGGGGCCGAGGGTGCAGTTCATCCCCACGGCGTCGGCGCCGGCGAGCGCGAGCGTGGCGAGAGCGTGAGGGGCGCTCTCGCCGAACGCGGTTCGGCCATCCGAGAGGAATGTCATCTGCGCGACGATCGGGATCTCGCTCGAGAGGCCCCGCACGGCCCGGACCGCCTCGGCCGCTTCGAGCATGCTTCCGAACGTTTCGAGAATGATCAGGTCCGGCCCCGCGTCGAGCAGCGCGCGTGCCTGCTCCTCGAAGATCTCCCGCACCTGCCCGAGCGTGAGCTGGCCGTACGGCTTGACGAGCGCGCCCAGCGGCCCGATCGAACCGGCCACGAACGCCATCTCGCCGGAGGCCGCTTCCCGCGCAAGACGAACTCCTTCGCGATTGATCTTCTCGAGCGAGTCGGCCCATTCGTGCGTGGTCAGCTTGACGCGATTACCATCCCACGTGTTGGTCGTCAGGATCCGGGCGCCGGCGCTGAGATAGTCCTCGTGAACCTCGCTCACCGCGGCGGGATCGGTCAGATTGAGCGGCGACTTGGCCTGCTCGCCGGAGGCTCCTCGCGACACCAGCAGAGTGCCGATCGCCCCGTCGGCGAGGAGAATGTCCTGGTTGAGAGCAGTTCGAAAGGCTTTTCGCATGGCGGTTCGGAGCGGGAATCAGCGGCCGCTCCTTCCGGCTTAGGGGCGAAACAGTAGCCCGAGCCCCTCGGAGAGTCAATGCGGGCCGGCGGGATTTCGTTGTAGACTCCGCCTCCTCATCGGGTCGTGCGTTCTCCGCGGCCCTCCGCATAGGAGGGATTTCGCATGGCCCCCATCGCTTTTTTCAGCATCTTGCTGGCCTTTTCCTCGCCCGAGTCGGCCGCGTCCGATCTGCCCTGGCAGGATTTGACCATCCGAATCTCGGCGGACCCCGGGATCTCGAGCGACCACGCGACGATCTGCCGCGTGCGGGTCGAGAATCACGGGTCGCGAACTTGGTCCGGCCGCCGCCTCGTCTTCGAGGCCGAGGCGCTCGAAGCCGGTCAGGTCGTGGAGCGGGCACGGGGAAGGTTCGGCCTGACCCTGGGCGCGCGGGAAACGCTCGAGACGGTGATCGGATTCAACGGGCGATTTCGTGAGTTCCGCGTTCGGCTGCTCGCCAAGGAGTCGCTCGAAACCTCGACGCGCATTGGCGGCTCTCGCTCGAAAGGTTCGAGTCGGCGCAAGCGACGCAGCCGCTGACGGGGCCGTTCGGCGACGCGTCGCGGGAGCGTTCGCCGCCGGATAGAATGCGCCGAGCATGAAAATCCTCGTCGTGGGCGGCGGCGGCCGCGAGCACGCCCTCTGCTCGGCCATGCGGCGCAGCGCCTTCGTCGAGGAGCTGTTCTGCGCCCCGGGGAATCCCGGGATCGCGGAGCTCGCCGACTGCGTTCCCGTCGCCCCGGGAGACATCGTCGAAATCGCCGATCTGGCCGAGAAACTGCAGCTGGATCTCACCGTCGTTGGTCCGGAGCTTCCGCTGTCGCTCGGGATCGTGGACGAATTCCACAAGCGCAACCTCCCGATCTTCGGCCCCTCGCGCCTGGCGACGCAGATCGAGTCGTCCAAGGTCTTCGCCAAGGAATTCTTTCGCCGGCATGGAATCGCCACGGCCCAGGCGATCGTTTGCTCGAACCGATCGGAAGCCGAGGCCGCGATCGCGCGTTTCGGGTATCCGACAATCTTGAAAGCCGATGGTCTGGCGGCCGGAAAGGGAGTTCTCCCGATCGAGTCCGAGCAGGAGGCTGATCGCGTCCTCACGCTGTTTTTCGAAGAGCGAGTCTTCGGATCGGCGGGCGATCGCGTCGTGGTGGAAGAGTTCCTCGAGGGGAGCGAGGCGTCCTTCCTCGCCGTGTGCGACGGCGAGACCGCCGTGCCGCTGCCGACGGCGCGCGACTACAAGAAGGTCTACGACGGGGACCGCGGCCCCAACACCGGAGGCATGGGCGGCCATTCGCCCGCGGGCATTCTCGATGCGCCGACCTCTTCCCGCGTCCTGAAGGAGATCATCTGGCCGACGCTCAAGGGGCTGGCCGCTGAGGGACGCCCGTTCTGCGGCGTTCTCTACGCCGGCCTGATGCTGACGAGCTCCGGTCCCAAGATCCTCGAGTTCAACGCGCGGTTCGGCGACCCGGAGACCGAAGTGATCCTTCCGCGGTTGCAGTCGGACCTGGCGGCTCTGTTGACGGCCGCCTCGCGCAAAGAGCTCGAGGGAATGACGCCGCTCGAGGTCAAGCCCGAAGCCTGCGTGGGCGTCGTTCTCTGCTCCGCCGGATATCCAGGCGGATTCGTCACTGGCAAGCCCATCTCGGGACTCAACGAAGCTTC
The DNA here is from genome assembly GCA_036518075.1 of Thermoanaerobaculia bacterium. Classification (GTDB taxonomy): domain Bacteria; phylum Acidobacteriota; class Thermoanaerobaculia; order UBA5066; family Gp7-AA6; genus DATDNV01. The sequence continues at coordinate 427 of DATDNV010000145.1, read as the reverse complement.
GGGTCTGCCGGGGGTCGAGATCTTCCATGCAGGAACCGCCCGCGACGGCAACCGACTAGTGACCTCGGGGGGCCGTGTTCTCGTGGCGACCGCGACCGGCGCGACGCTGGGAGAAGCGGCAGGCCGCGCCTACGACGCTGCCGAACGGATCGAGTTCGAGGGCAAACATTTCCGGCGCGACATCGCCAAAGGCGCGAGCCGGCAGTCGCGCTAGGCTGAGTCCCGCAGTGCCTGGCCCCGTGTTGTTATATCAGATCTGATATAATCGACGCTTTCGTTTAGAGAAGTTCTGGCCGCCCGCTCGCGCAGCGAGCGCCGCGGCCCTGCGCGCTTCCTTGCCGAGATCCCTCGTCGCGCCGCTCCACGGGATGACTCCGGACGGCCCTGCGCGCTTCCTTGCCGAGATCCCTCGTCGCGCCGCTCCTCG
>DATDNV010000144.1:0-4327 GCA_036518075.1 Thermoanaerobaculia bacterium | reverse complement strand
CCACCAGAGACCCCTGCGCCGCCGGCACCATTCGCTCCGGAAACGCCGCCTGAAGGACCTCTCCGGCTTTCACCGCCGTGTCGAGACCGACGTCATCGAGAAGAGCGATCGGACCGACGGGCATCCCGAACCGCGTCATCGTTTCGTCGACGGTCTCGATGGAGCATCCTTCCTGGACGAGACGGACTGCTTCCGACAGATAGGGCGCGAGGATCCGATTCACCAGAAATCCCGGCCGATCCGCGACCACGACCGGCGTCTTCCCCAGTGTCTTGGCCAGGCCAAAGATGGTTGCGACGGTGTCATCGGAGGTCTTCTCTCCCCGAATGACCTCGATCAGGGGCATTCGGTGAACAGGATTGAAAAAGTGCATTCCGACGACTCGAGACGGTTCAGCCGCTTCGGACGCGATCTGGCTGATCGGCAGCGTCGAAGTGTTGGAGGCGAAGATCACTGTCCGCGGCACTGCCGCTTCCCATTCCTTCAAAACCGCGCGCTTGACGGCGAGCTTCTCGACGACCGCTTCGATCGTCACTTCGCAGCGGGCGAACCCGGTGTAATCGAGCGTTCCCGACAGAAGAGCCATCTTTCCCGCCATCTCGCCCCGCGTCATCCGGCGGCGCCGCACCTTGTCCTGCCACAGCTTCGCCGCGGCGGCGAATCCGTGAGCCAGCGCCCGAGTGTCGATGTCCTTCATCCGGGCAGGAATTCCCCTGTCCGCGGCCAGATACGCAATGCCGCCGCCCATCAGTCCCGCTCCCAACACGCCCACCCGCGAGACCGCGCGCGGTTTTGCGCCGGGGCTGCTGACGCCGGTCTCCTTCTTGATTTCTTCGGTCGCCAGGAAAAGGGCCAGGAGATTCTTCTGTACCGGCCCCCCGAAAACCTTCCCTATGTGGCGCGCCTCGGCCGCGAGGCCGACCTCGACCGGCTTGCCGTAGCCCTCCTCGATCACTTTCAGGGCTTCCAGAGGCGCCGGATAGTGACCGCCGGTCTGCTTCAGGACGCCTTCGCGCGCGCGGGCGAAGACGAGCTTTCGTCCGATGGGGTTCGTCTCCAGGAGCAACCCCTTCAGCGTCGCACGTCGGTGTCGGTCGGGCTTTCCCTCCCCCGCTCTCTGCCGGGCAAACTTTCGGACGAACGAATCGAAGATCGCGGCAGGGACCGCTTCGTCGACGAGGCCGATTTTCTTCGCGCGGCGGGCGTCGAGCGTCTTGCCGGTCAGGATGAGGTCGAGCGCGGTCGGAAGCCCGACGAGCCTCGGAAGGCGCGTGCAGCCTCCCCAGGCGGGGAAGATTCCCAACCGGACTTCGGGAAGACCGATCTGAGCTTTCGGCGAGTCCGACATCAGCCGGAAATCGAAAGTCAGAGCCAGCTCGGTTCCGCCGCCCAGACAGGCGCCGTTGATCGCCGCCACCGTCGGGTAGGGCAGCCGCATGAAAGAGTCGAAGAGCGCCTGGACCGGGATGACCGACTTCTCGGCTTCGTCCGGCTTCGTCCTCACGAATTCCTTGATGTCCGCGCCGGCAATGAAGACGTCCGGCTTGCCGCTCGCGAGAAGAAGAGAGCGAATCGACGACTCTCGCTGAAGGCGCGCGACCACCTCGGCGAGCTCGGTCAAAACCTCGCGCGAGAACTTGTTGACCTTCTCGCCGGGAAGGTCGAACGTCAGGACCGCCAAACCGTCAGGCTCGATCGAAAGGGAGAAGGCGGTCATGAGAAGAAGTTATCAGTTATCAGTTATCAGTTATCAGTTGTCAGTGATCAGTTCTGACCTCGGCGCACTGTCAACTGAAAACTGACAACTGAAGACTCGTCATGCCACATGCGACCTCTCCGCGGCCTCGTACATTGCGTCGATCAACGCGCGATAACGCGCTTCGAGCGTCCGCCTCTTGACTTTGAGAGTCGGCGTGATCGATCCGTCTTCGATCGTCAGATCGGAAGGCAGCAGCGCGAACGCTCGAATCTGTTCGTGGTGGGGCTTTTCGGCATTGTACGCGTCGATCTCTCGTTGAAAGAGCTCGCGGATCTTCGGGACCGAATCGATCGTCTCCGGCCGGTAGGTGATGCCGTTGGCGGTGGCGTACTCCTTGAGCCGCGCAAAGTTCGGGACGATCAGCGCGCCGAGGAACTTGTGTCGGTCTCCCAGGACGATCGGCATCTCGACGTAGGGAGACTTCTTCAGCTCGTTCTCGATCGGCTGCGGTGCGGCCTTCTTGCCTCCCGCGAGGACGATCAGGTCCTTCTTGCGATCGGTGATCGAAAGAAAACCCTGCGCGTCGAGGTGGCCGATGTCTCCCGTGTGAAACCAGCCCTCCGAATCGATCGTCTCGGCGGTCGCCTGCGGCTTGTTCAAATATCCCTTCATCACGTGCGGACCGCGCGTCAGAATTTCGCCGTCGTCGGCAATTTTCACCTCGACGCCCGGAATGGGTCGGCCGACGGTTCCCAGTCTCCAGGCACCGGGCCCGTTGACGCAGATGACCGGGGAGGTCTCCGTCAGTCCGTATCCCTCGTAGATGATGACGCCCGCACCGACGAAGAACTCGGCGAGCTCGCGCGAGAGGGGCGCCCCGCCGGAGACCGCGAACCGGAAGCGCGAGCCCAGCGCTCCTCGGATTTTTTTCAGGACGAGCGCGTCCGCGACCGCGAGCTTGAGGGCGAGACCGGCCGGAGGCTTCTGACCCTTCTCGAGGTATGGGACTCGCTGACGACCGACTCCGATCGCCCAGAAGAAGAGCTTCTTCTTCAAGCGGCTTCCCGATTCGACGCGCGCCAGGATCCGCCCATGGACTTTCTCGTAGACGCGAGGAACGGCGGCGAACGTGTGCGGCTCCACCTCCACGAAATTGTCCTTGAGCTTCTCGATCGATTCGGCGTAAGCGATCGTCGACGTCTCGTGAAAATAGGCGTAGTCGATCATTCGCTCAAAGACGTGAGACAGCGGCAAGAAGGAAAGTGCCGTCCCTTCGCCCGTGATCGGGACGACCTTGAGGGAGCCCTCGACGTCGAAGACGAAATTGCCGTGCGTCAGCATCGCACCCTTGGGTTCTCCGGTCGTCCCGGATGTATAGATGATCGTGGCGAGATCTTCCGGGCGCACGCGGGCCGCCCTCTGCTCGAAGACGCCGGGGCTCATCTCGAGCGTCGCGCGGCCTTTGTCGACGACCTGAGCGAAGGTCAGGAAACCCGGCTCCTGGGGCGGAGCCGCGTCGATCGAGAGCACGTACTCGAGATTCGGGCATTCCTTCCGGATCGTCATGATCTTGCCCAGTTGCTCGGAGCTGGAGACGAAGATGGCGCGCGCGCCGCAGTCCTTCAAGAGCGGACCAATCTGGCTGGCCGGCAAGGTCGGATAAATGGGAACGCTCGCCCCGCCCGCGCATTGCGTCGCGAAGTCGGCCATGGCCCACTCGGGACGGTTCTCCGAGAGAATCGCGACGCGATCTCCGGGCTGGACGCCGAGGGAGTTCAGGCCGAGCGACAGAGCCTTGACGGTGAAGCCGAAGTCCGTGGCCGAAATCGGGCGCCACTGTCCGCCGGTTTTGCTGAGCAGCAGGTCGCTCTTCCCGCTCGCCGCGGCCGCCGAGAAGATGTCGCAAAGCGTGCGCGGCTCACCGCTCATTTTTGCCTCCCGATGCGCTTTGATTCTGTCTCCTCCTCCCGGGGGGGTCAAGCGAACGAGCGCGTTCCTCACGCTATCCTTCCGGCGTGGCGATCGCCCTGCTCCTGACGACTGGCCTGGCTCTACTCGGGTTCGTCGTCACCTCTGTCGGCGGATTCTCGGTGGCTTCGGGCCTGGCCGCGCGCCTCCCGGCTGCGGGCGCTCTGGTCCGCCACCACTTCCTTCTCGCTCTCCCCACGATGCTTCTCTCGCTTTTCGCGCAGTCGATGGTCATCTTCTATTTCATCGGGACCGGCAGACTCATCAAGGACGAGGTCGCCGGCTACCCCGAAGCCGAGCGGATGGTGATCCTGAAAGCGCTGAGCCGGTTCAAGGCGCGCACCTCTCCCGTCGCGACCTTCTCCCTTCTCTCGGCGATCGTCGTCTTCGTTCTCGGCGGAGCGGTCCACACGCGCGTGCTTCCTTCCTGGACGCACCTGGCCGCCTCGGTCGCGGCGATCGCGCTGCACGCGGGAGCCGTCGTCATCGAAGCGCGGGTCTTCGCGGAGAACAATCGGCTGATGGATGATCCGCGCGCGTACGCGCGCTGGGTAGCTGGTAGCAGGGAGCAGGGAGCAGGACTTAGAGAACGATCCTGACTCTCTAGCGTTGTTCTTTGTTTTCTTCCCGCTACCCGATACCCAGATCCCTCGTCGCTGC
>DATDNV010000143.1:0-3729 GCA_036518075.1 Thermoanaerobaculia bacterium | reverse complement strand
GTCACCGCGCAGAACTGTTCGACCGCAGGGATGCAGGCGGTTTCGATCGATCCGACGTCCTGTCCGCAGCCGCAGGGGTTCTTCACCGTCCCACCCTGCCGACTCCTCGACACCCGGCTGCCGGCGGATGGACCGGCGCTGGCCGCCAACGTGGATCGCACCTACATGATCGTCGGCCGGTGCGGCATCCCGGCCTCCGCCACCGCACTCTCGCTCAACGTCACCGTCACGCAGCCCACCCAGGCCGGTTCCGTGACGGTGCGTCCGGGCAACACGCCTTTCCTCGCCGTCCCCTACGTCAGTTACAGCGCCGGCCAGACTCGCGCCAACAACGCCATCATCGCTTTAGGCGCTGCGGGCGATTACACCGCCACCTGCAATCAACCCTCCGGCACCACCCAACTCATCCTCGACGTCAATGGCTACTTCCAGTAGGACTCGCGTGCCCACCAGTTCAACCTCAGCGTGAGAGAACATCGCGGATGCCGCGGGGAAGCCGGGGGGCTGCGTATTAGATGAGTCGGTCTGCGGTTCTCACCGCAGCGACTCGAGCAGCGCACCCAGGTTCCAGGAGTCCCAGCCTTCCACGATGAGGCCGTCTCTGAAGGTCATCCAGGTCATGCCGCGGAATTCGACGTGTCGGTTGGTCGGAGGCACTCCGAGTCCCGCGCCCTGGTGGGTTCCCGTGACTCGCCAGCGCACGACGACGTGGTCGCCGGCGGCGAGCGTGTCTTCGACCTTGACCTGAATGTCGGGAAAGGCGTCGAGCAGACCTTCGCGCGCGGTCTTGAATCCAGCACGGTCTGTGTCGCCGCCTTCCATGTGCCCGACCGCGTTGTCGCCGAAGAGCTCGTCGATCGTCTCCGTCCGCCGTTCGTTCCAGACCTGCTGGAACCATCGCACCGCCAGGACGCGGTTGACCTCGGCCCTCGTTTCAGGGTCCAGCGCCGGCGAGACCCCGCCCGTATCGACGATCGGTCTCGAATCCTTCATTGTTCCCCCGTCTCGAGCTCCCGCCCCGGACACACCCTCTTCCACTAGTAATCGCACGAAAACGAAAAAACGCCAGTAAATTCTGCGAAATCGCAAAAAAAGTCGAGGAGATCCCGGCAGATTTCCCGAATGCTGAGCGACTTGCGCCTCGGATTGGAATCCGGCAGGTCAGCCTGCGAAAGCGGTTACTTGCTTACGGGCGCGGGAGTCGGAGTCTGGTTCTCCAACGCGAAGCTGCGGTTGGCGGCGAGAAGCTTCGCCAGCACTTCGTCGTAGTAGGGCTTCTCCCTGAGTCCCGCGTACTTTCCGGGGAAGAGCGCGACGGTGATGTCGGCAAGACCGCGCCGGGAGTCAAAGTTGTTGAGCACGACCGCCAGCCGCTGATCCCGGGGAAGCCGCGTGTTATCGATCATGGGAAAGTCGTAAGGCCCGACCCAGAACTCGGTCGAGCTCGTGTCGACGCGATTGACGTCCGCGGTTCGGACCGTCATGCGAAGCTGAACCTCCTCGTCTTTGGGGTCGACCGCGATGACATCGAGCTTCACGTTTCGCTGGATCCCGTCGACAGTGAGGTCCTTGACGAAAGACGGGCTCGTTCCGTCGGGGGAAGGGAATGCGAGGGCTTTGGTGTCGATCGTCGCATCGAAGGTCTCACCTCCATCCTGGATCACCAGCATCTGCTTCTTGATTACCCCTTCTGCCACCTCGTGGAGGCGGGTCCGATACTCCGCCTCGCGCGGGTTGCGCGGGATTTCTCTCTCGATGTGCTTGAAGAGCGGCTTCAGATTGAGCGACTCGTTGAAGTTGTAGACGAGAAGCTCCAGGTTCAGCATCTTCTGCTCGACCGTCGCCGGCCCTTCGCGCAGGAAGGAATTGATGATCGAGGTGAACATGTCCTTGCGCAGCGCGCTGTCGGATTCCTCACGCTTGCTCGTCAGCTCCGAATAGAGCCGCGCGTTGGTCTCCGCCGTCTGCATCCGTTCTCGGAGCGCGGCCTCACGCTGCTCTCGAGCGCGCAGGTAGCTCGAGGTCCAGAAGCCGAGGACGGCGACGGCGATCGCCGTCAGCAGCCCGCCGACCGGCTGCAGCACGATCGCGGCTTTGTCCCAGTAGTCGCGCTCTTTGGGGACGTTGGCGGGTTCGTCTGCCATCACTTGCGGGCGATTTCGAGCTTGCCCGCTTCCTGTTTGACGACCAGATCGTACCGGCTCGGCTTCTCGTAGAGCGTCACCTTCAACGACGCGCTGGCGCCCTTGTGGGTGAGCGTCAGCGTGCAATCCCCGGAACCCGAGCTCTTCAGGCTATACGAGCCGAACTGGTCCGTCTTTCCGGAAACCGCGCCGGACCCGCAGTCGAGCTTGACTTCCGAGCCTGCGGCGAGCGGCTTTCCACCTTCGCTGATCGTGCCGAAGATCTCCGCTCCCTGGCTCGCCGCCGCGAAGAGCAGGGAAACGGCCGCAGCAGCAACAATCCTCTTCATCTCGACCTCCTGCGGAGCCCATTCTAGGACGGAGGAGGGCACCGGTCAGAAGGATGAAAACACGCGGGGGTGATCCGGGCCCGCCAGTGCTATATCAGATCTGATATAGAACGCGGAATCTCGGTAAGGCTTTCTCCGTCCTGCCTAACCCTGTTCCGCGAACGTCTGCGCGTACCTCTTCCCGTAGGGATAGAAGAGATCCTTCTTACCTTCCTGCCAGGCGGCCCGGAGCTCCGGCGCCGTGATGTCCCAGTCCGGCCGGCATTTCTTCAGGACGGCGCGCAGGTCGAGGCGGAGCTCGTCCATCGTCGGCCGGCCGAAGAACCAGTAGCCGTTGTAGACCTTGTAGATGACGAGACCCGGCTCGAGAACGATCACGTGCGGAATCATCGGGTTATTGACGGGATCCGTGTATTCGACGATGTCGAGGTCTTTTTGCACGATCCGTCCCGCGTCGGAGAGGAAGGGCCAGTGGGCGCCGACTCCGCTGCGAAATTCGTTCGTCCGGGAGATGTTGTCGGTGCTGATCGTGACGAGCTTGCAGTAGCCAACTTCGATCTCGCGATGGAGCTGAACCAGCCCCTCCGCCTGCCGGCGGTCCTTAGGTCAATAGCCGCCGCGGCTCAAGACCAGAATCATGGGATCCTGGCCTTGCAGCTCCGATAGCTTCCGGCGTTTCGTGGCGTGGTCCGTCAGCTCGTAGTCCGGGAAGACGGCTCCGGGAACGATGTCTGCGCGCATGTGAGGCCTCCTCAGTCAGGTGAGCATAGGCTCGCGTGTCTTTGGCTCACGCCGCCCGAGCTTCCTGCTATCTATATGTATATGGGTCAGTCCGGGCTTCCGGTTTATTTGAGCGACTTGAACTGAACCCCGTTCCGGATCTCAGCGGGCGGGGAGCACGACATTGCGCAGGATCTTCCAATCGCCATCCGGCTGGCGCTGCCAGATCGTCAGAAATCGAGCCCAGTCGCTCGCGCGCTTCCGGCATCTGGTTCATCGAGGAGTGCCAGCGGCGCATGGCCGCGGCGGCAGCTCGGGGCTGAATCAGCGATCGATCTGTCTCGCAGGCCGACGACGAGAGTAGATTCCTCGTCGCTTCGCTCCTCGGAATGACATAAGTCGCTCCGCTCCTCGGAAGGACAGGCCTTTTCATGTCATCCCGAGCGAAGCGAGGGATCTACCTCCGTGAGGACCGCTGAGAGTAGATTCCTCGTCGCTTCGCTCCTCGGAATGACATGAGAGTGAAGCGGCTCCTC
>DATDNV010000142.1:0-2399 GCA_036518075.1 Thermoanaerobaculia bacterium | reverse complement strand
GTCCGAAACGTCCATGGCTACCGGAAGCGCGTGGCCGCCCTCACGCCCGATCTCCCGGGCCGCTTGCTCAGACTGCTCGAGGGTCAGGTCGGCGATTCCGACTCGGGCGCCCTCTCTCGCGAATGCGCGGGCGATCTCCTTCCCAATGCCGGCCGCTGCGCCGGTGACGATCGCTACTTTGTCTTTCATTCGCATCGGGCTTTCACCTCGCGACTGCCGCGGATGGCGCGGAAAGTCTAATCCCTGAAAAATCGAAGGTTCTGGGGCAGGCGAGGCTCCGCCTGAAGCGGAGATGGGGGTGGGTCCAGTCGGCGGGAGTTCCGTCTACCTGAACTTACGTAACGACCCCCCTCCGCGTTTCACGCTTTAAGGGTTCCCTCATTTCCAGAACCCGAGGAAGTAAGGAATTTTTCCCCCAAGGCAAGCGTTCCTCGTGCGGTTCCCGCCCACGATCGCCAAGCCGACCTCACGATCAGACAAGCCTTCACCGAACCTTCCACTGCGCTTCACCGAGGATTCAACTCCTCGTCGGATGGACGTAGACGTTGACCATCGCTGTCGCGCCCGTCGTGTTGAAGAGGAAGAGATGGTATTGAGTGAAGCCGGCCTCGACATGCTTCGATTTCGAGAGGAAATAGCTCGATTCCCCCGCGTTGATGGTGGCCTCCGCATCTGCGACCGACATCATGACCTTGCGATTCCGGTAGGCATAGTTGAAGAACGGAAGCTCGGGAAGGAGAAGAACGCCGATGCTTCCGTTCCGCTCGGCGCGGCCTCGCAACTCTCCAGCGAGAGTGACGACCATGCCGCCGGCATCTCCGATGTTGAGAACTCCGGCGTCGGTGAGGCGCGAAGTTTCGGTTCGCTCGGCGGGTCCGACCGAGAGGTTCTCGAAGGAGCTGATGCCGGCGTCCTGCGCGCTCGCGGCGCGAGCCAGGAGCGCGACCGCAAAGAACAGCCAGAGACCCCGAAGAGACCGGACGGGCGAATGGCGCGTCATGGATGCTTCCTCCTTTTCCGTAGCCTTCAATCATGTATGGACTCGCTCAACCAGATCGTTGAAATTCGCGGCGGCGTCCCGCATGCGCTTCCTTCGCTGGCTCCTCGGCGACATGTTGTTCTCGGGTAAGTGGTCCTAGAGACATCGCGGGTCGGGTGATATTCATGTCCGAAAATGGCGAGCCGGCTGAAATCCAGACCGGTACGCTGATTCGAACGAGGGGCGAACCTAGCGAGAATCGATGCGAAGCCTTTCCAAGCTCTTGAGTCTGGCCGCGTTTGCTCCGGCTCTCATTGGAGCCGTTTGCGCTTCGATCAATGAAGAGCGCCCGATTCCGTCCGGCAAGGCCGACGCGCGACGCCTGCGAACGGGCAGCTTTCGCTACCGGGACATCCATCGCGGGCAGGAAGCGGGAAGAGCCCGGATCACGATCCAGAGGATCACCGGTTCCGAGAATTTTCGGTTCTCCACGGAAATCACGGGAGAGTTCGGGCAGTGCTGGGAGTCGGTGGCAACCCGGCTGTTCGAGCCGGTCTCGGCGAAGCTCAGCTTCGGGCAGAGTCCCTGCGACGTCCCCACCTTCGACATCGGGTACCGAGCCGGGAGAGTCAGCGGTTTCGCGGTCTCTCGCAAGGACGGGTCAACCCCGGCCCGACGGGTCGTGGACGACGCGGTGCCAGGCGACATCGTCGACCAGCGAATCGACTGGGCCTATGTGCTCGCCTCCGACTTCGAGAACGAAAAGAATTTCGAGTTTCGCGTCTACGACCCGGGCACCGGCATCAGCCGCGCGTTCGCCCGGGTGGAGGGAACCGAACGAATTCAGGTTCCCGCCGGCTCCTTCGACGCCTACCGGATCGTGTATCGGATCGAGAAATCGGGCGGCGCGGAGACCTATCAGGTCCTCGCGACGAAGGGCGCAGACCGCATGATGGTCCGCGAGGAGTTTTCCAACGGCGTCACGACCGATCTCGTCGACGTCGCCGGATCGAACTGAGAGAGGAGAGTCTGTCATGTCCGCAACTGCCGCCGCCAGACCCGCCGCCTCGATGCCCTCTCGGGGAAGACCGCTCCCGGCCATCCTCGTCGGCGGCCTGATCACCGGGTTGCTCGACATGTCCTACGCGATGCTCGTCTACAGTCCGAAGAATCCCCTTCGCATCCCCCAGGCGGTCGCGACCGGAGTGTTCGGCCGCGAGTCCTTCAATCTGGGCGCTCGCAGCATCGTCCTCGGCTTCGTCTTCCACTTCTGCGTCGCCCTCGGCGCCGCGACCGTCTACTACCTCGCGAGCCGCAAGCTCCCCGTCCTCGTCCGCCACGCGATCCCGTGTGGAATGGTCTTCGGAGCTCTCGTCTACCTCTTCATGCACTTCGTCGTGATTCCCCTGTCCGCCGTTCC
>DATDNV010000141.1:0-3836 GCA_036518075.1 Thermoanaerobaculia bacterium | reverse complement strand
GGGCAGAGGGCCCGCGTCCGCCGGCGCGAGAGCCATCCAGGAATCCAGACCCTCCCGCGGGACCAGCGAGATCGGCGTACGGCGGACGGGGGCCGCGCCGGAGCCCCAGAGTCGCCCCCAGACCGCCTCTCCGGAGAGCGTGACCTGGTCCAGCCACTCGCGTCGATATCCGCGCACGCGGGACGGAAACACGCTCGCCTCCCAGACCGCGGCGGGCACTTCGAACCCCGCGAGCTGCTCGATGACCTGAGCCACGCCGCGCGGCCCCTCGAGCTTGTGCGCCGGATCGACGTGCTGCCAGCACCCGAGGAACCGCAGAAACTGGGCCGCCGAGACCGGCTCGATCTCGCGCCGGAGGCGCTCGAGCGTGTACCGGTGGATGCGGGCGAGCAGCCGGCGGTCACACCAGGCCGCCTGGCCGTCGATCCGCGTCCGCAAGACAGCCCCTTCCGACTCGAGCTCTCGAAGCAGAGGCTCCTGCCCGGCCTCCGCGAGGATCGGTCCGAGCGCCTCCATGCGTCCCCGCAAGACCGCCCTGGGCTCCCGTGACGCTTCGGCCGCAAACCACCGGCCTTCCTCGAGAACCACGCGCCCGGCCGCCGACAGAGCATCGAGCCACGGCTGCCAGTCCCTTCCCTCTTCTGCCGTCACATACCCCATCCAGAGGAGCGCCTCGTGCACCTCTTCGGCATTGGCCGGCTGGGGCCACGCCTCTTCTTTCACGCGCGCGATGGCCTCCGGATCGAGCGTCCCCAGCTCGTCCGAGGTCCGGACGTCGAGCACTCGCCGCGACAGAACCGCCTGGGTGCGCCGCTCCTCGAGCGGCGCGTCGTCCAGGAAGGTGTAGGGCTGCGACGACAGGATTCCGCGTGCAAAGGACGACGGCTCGACCGTGTCGATCGCTCGCTTTTCGATCGACCCGTTGCGAAGTCCTTCGAGCACTTCGAGGAAGCCGTCCACGTCCATCGCTTCCGTCAGGCAGTCCTCGATCGTCTGCCTGACGATCGGGTGATCCATCGGGATTTCGATCGGGCCTCCCGGGAGCGTTTCCGGACAGGCAATCACCTGCGGGAATGCCGAGGCAAGCAGATCGGTCGCGCGCATTCGAAGAAGCGGCGCCGGAACCCGTTTTCCGCCGCGCGACCGTTCGAGCAGCAGCGACCGCTGCGTGTTCCAGCGCCACCGCGTCTCGAAGAGCGGCGAAGCGAGAACTGCCTGAACGAGCACGTCGCGCGCCGTCGCGGGATGCAGGTAGTCGAAGACCTCCTCCAGAGGAAAGCTGTGCTGCGAGCCGAGACTCAGCACGATCGCCTCTTCGTTCGCGGCCGCCTGGAGCTCGAAGCCGAAGCCCACGCAGAACCGCTTTCGGAGCGCGAGCCCCCAGGCTTTGTTGATCCGAGATCCGAACGGCGCGTGCACGATCAACTGCATTCCGCCGCTCTCATCGAAGAACCGCTCGAGAATGACGCGGCGCTGGGTCGGAACGCTGCCGAGCGCGATTCGCCCAGCCTCGATGTACTCCGCGATCTGGACCGCGGCCGCTTCGCCCAGGGCTTCCCCGCAGGACGCGGCGAGCTCGGCGGCGGCTGCGCCCGGCTCCGCGGCGCAGTCTTCCCGAACGCTCCCGATTTCCGCCGCCAGCTCCCGCGTTCGCCCGGGCGCCTCTCCCAACCAGAACGGAAGCGTCGGAGGCTGTCCCTTCGCATCCGCGACGCGCACGATCCCCGGCTCGATCCGGATGACCCGCCAGGAGGCGTTTCCGAGCTGGAAGATGTCTCCGCCGTTGGATTCGACCGCCCAGTCTTCGTTCACCGTGCCGACCAGCGTGCCCTCGGGCTCGAGCCTCACCTGGTAGTCGGCCGTGTCGGGGATCGCGCCCCCGGAAAGGAGCGCCGCGAGCCGGGCGCGCCGCGTTCCCATGATTCGAGCGTGGACGCCGTCCCGGTGGAGCAGCGCCCGGCGGCCATCGGTGTGGATCGAGATCGCCTCGTCGAACTCCCTCCGGGAGAGGTCTCGGTACGGCCAGGCGCGCTTCACCAGCGTAAAGAGGGTCTCCTCTTCCCACGTATGACCGACGCAGGCAGCGACGATCTGCTGGGCCAGGATGTCCAGAGGCCGCGAGGGCTCCGGGGTGCGATCGAGGGTCGCCGAGCGGATGCAGCGCAGGAGTGCGGCACCTTCGACCAGCTCGTCGAGCGTGAGCGGGAACAGGCGCCCTTTTGGAATCCGCTTGAGCGCGTGGCCCGCGCGTCCGACCCGCTGGAGAAACGTCGCGATCGACCGCGTCGCGCCGACCTGGATCGCCAGATCCACGTCTCCGATGTCGATCCCCAGCTCGAGAGACGCGGTGGCCACGAGCGCCCGCAGCTTGCCGGCCTTCAGACGCTGCTCGGCGTCGAGGCGCCGCTCCCGCGACAGGCTGCCGTGATGGCTCGTCACCGCGTCCTCGCCGAGCAGCCGCGTGAGCTGACCGGCGATCCGCTCCGCCATCTTTCGCGTGTTGACGAACACGAGCGTCGTGCGGTGTTCCCGGACCAGTTCGGCGATGCGCGCGTAAATCTCCTCCCACTGCTCGTGGGAGCACACCGCCGACATCGGCGAAGGCGGAATCTCGATCGCGAGATCGAGATGCCGAAAGGTGCCGGCGTCCACGAGGACGCACTCACGGCCCGCGCCCACGAGGAACCTCCCGACGTTCTCGATCGGCTTCTGCGTCGCGGAAAGGCCAACGCGCTGCACGGGTCCGGCGAGCGCCTCCAGGCGCTCGAGCGACAGCGAGAGGTGGCTGCCTCGCTTGTCGCGCACCAGAGCGTGGATCTCGTCGACGATGACCGTCCGGACGGGCCGGAGCATTTTCCGCCCGCTGTCGCTGATCAGAAGCAGGTAAAAGGACTCGGGAGTCGTGACGAGAATGTGCGGTGGCCGGCGCGCCATCGCGGTCCTCTCGGAGGACGGCGTGTCGCCCGTGCGGACGAGGACCCGGACCTCGGGAACCGAGGGATCGAGCTCGCGAATCTCGGCGAGCGGGCCTTGCAAGTTCTTCTGCACGTCGTTGGAAAGCGCGCGCAGCGGTGAGACATAGAGAACCTGCGTCTCGTCCGGTAGCGACTCTCCTTGCCGGACCAGAGAGTCGATCGCCGAAAGAAACGCGGCCAGAGTCTTGCCCGAGCCGGTCGGGGCCGCGATGAGCGTGTGGCGGCCTTCACGGATGCGCGGCCACCCCTCGACCTGCGGAGGCGTCGGATCGCCCAGGCGGTCCGCGAACCACTTCTGAATCGCCGGATGAAAAACGCCGAGGGAGGTCATCGAAGAGTGTCCCGGCGCATCTTAACCGGAATCGGAAGCAATCTCTTCCGGCCGCCGCCGCCTCGGCCGGCCGCGGCGCGCGGCAGAATTCTCCCGCGGGAAGCGAGGCCGCTCAGTCGAAGACGACCGTTCTTCCTCGATGAACGATGATTTTCCAGCGGCTGTGGCTCCAGATGGCGCGAGCGAGAACGACCTTCTCCAGATCGCGTCCCAGGCGAATCAGGTCCTCCACGTCGTGGCGGTGCGACACTCGAAGGACATCCTGCGCGATGATCGGACCCGCGTCGAGGGTCTCGGTCACGTAGTGGCTGGTGGCCCCGATGATCTTGACGCCTCGCGCCCTCGCCGCGTGGTACGGGCGCGCCCCGGGAAACGCCGGCAGGAACGCGTGATGGATGTTGATGATCCGGTGCGGAAAGGCCTGGACGAACTTTCCGCTCAGGACCTGCATGTATCGAGCGAGCACGACGAGGTCGATGCGGTGCTCCTTCAGGAGGGCGAGCTGCTCTTCCTCGACCGCAGCCTTGTTT
>DATDNV010000140.1:0-7992 GCA_036518075.1 Thermoanaerobaculia bacterium | reverse complement strand
GAAGCGCGGCCGTGTCCTACAGCACGCTTCAGGATGTGGATGGAACGCTCGTCTGGGAGGAAGGCGGAAAACGATTGTCGCTGACCTGTCCGCGTCCCGGTCTCGCCCTCGCCTCCGCAGCTCAAGCCAAGGGAGGGCTGGTCTATCTCGGGACGGCGGGTGATGGGTTGTTTCTGTTTCAACCCTGAACAGCTCACAGCTCACAGCTCACAGCTCACAGCTCACAGCTCGACTTGCAGCTACAGCCCACCCAAATGCGAGATCGCTGGAGGCTCCTGGCTATATCAGATCTGATATGTCAGAACTGAGCACTGAGGACTGAGGACTGTTCTGGCTGACAGCTGAAAGCTGACAGCTATTTCACATTCTCGAATCGAATCGTTCCCCCGACCTCGGCCTTCTCCTGTTTCGCCATTCCACCGGCGATTTCGAGCACGTTCGAAGCCGGCTGGTCTGGCCCGTAGTTGGGGCATGGGTCCGCGCGACATTGCGGCGTGTTCGCGGAAACGAAAACGACCTTGCCGGCCGCATCCATCCAGATGATGTCGAGGGGAATCATCGTGTTCTTCATCCAGAACTTGTGGATGCCCGATTCGGGAAAGAGAAAGAGCATTCCCGCATTGGGCGGGAGCGCCTCGCGAAACATCAATCCCTGAGCCTGCTCTTCCGGGGTCCGCGCCAGCTCGACGCGGTAACGGCTGCCGGAGGGCAGAACGACCGAAGGGCCTGCGGCCTGGGCGGGGGTCGGCGTCGAGGACTTGGGAGCTGCGCCGCAGGAGACGGACAGGAGGAGGATCCCGGAAAGAACCGAATTGAGAATTGAGAAGTCAGATTTGAGAATTGGCTTCGCCATTCCTAATTCTTAACTCTCAATTCTCGATTCTCAATTTGCCTATGACGGTTTCGCCTCTTCCGTCGGCTCCGGTTCACCCGGCTCGCCGTCATAGATGTCGTCCTTCTTGACCAGGTTGTACTTCTTCGCGTAGTAGCGAAAGGAGCGGAAGGACATCCGGAGAAGCTCGGCCGCCTTGGTTTGAACGCCGTCGCAGCGATCGAGCGCCTCCCGCATCAGCCGTTTGCCGACCGCTTCGAGATAGGCCTCGAGATTGATGCCTTCGGCCGACAGGCTCTCGAAATCCGGCACGCGGGTGCGGACTCCGAGCGCGATCGCTTCGGGAAGGCTCGACACCGTGATCACGGGTCCCGCCTCGAGCGCCACGGTTCGCTCCAGCGTGTTCTCGAGCTCCCGCACGTTTCCTGGCCAGGGGTAGGCTTCCAGAAGCCGCATCGCCTCGGTGGAGATCTTCTTCTCGGGGATTCGCTGTTCCTTGCAGATCTTTCCGATGAAGTGCTGCGTGAGCGGCGCGATGTCCTCGCTCCGGGACCGCAGCGGCGGCAGCGCGATCGGGATGACGTTGATGCGGTAAAAGAGGTCCTCGCGAAAGCGTCCCTCGGCAACGAGCGCGGCGAGATCCTTGTTCGTGGCCGCGATGATCCGGACGTCCACGCTCGTCTCTTCGTTGCCCCCGACCTTGCGGATCAGCTTCTCCTGGATGGCGCGAAGGAGCTTGACCTGCATCGTGGGTGTCGTCTCCGAGATCTCGTCCAGGAACAGCGTGCCGTTGTCTGCTTCGGCGAAGAGACCGCGCTTGTCCTTGACCGCGCCCGTGAACGCGCCGCGCTCGTGTCCGAAGAGCTCCGATTCGAGGAGCGTCTCGGGGAGCGCGCCGCAGTTGATCGACACGAACTTCTTGTCCTTTCGAGCCGACGTGTAATGGATCGCGCGAGCGATGAGCTCCTTGCCCGTTCCGCTCTCGCCCGTGATCAGGACGGTCGTCGAGACCTTCCCGATCCGTTCGATCGTACGGAAGATCTCCTGCATCCGGGAGCCCTTCCCGATGATGTTGGCGAAGGTGTACTTGGCCGCGAGCTCCTGCTTGAGGTAGACGTTTTCGTCGAGGAGGATCTTCTCCCCGAGCGCCCGGTCCACGATCATCGCGAGCTCTTCCATGTTGAAGGGCTTGGCGATGTAGTCCACCGCTCCGGCCTTCATCGCTTCGATCGCGTCCTGCGTCGAGGTATGCGCCGTGATCATGATCACGGGGACCTTGGGGCTGTCGGTCTTGATCTTCCGAAGAAGATCGAGGCCGTTGCCGTCCGGCATCTTGATGTCCGAGAGGACGATGTCGGGCGTCAATCGCCCGGCAGCCGCGATTCCCTCGGTGAACGAGGATGCGGTCAGGACCTCGAAGCCCCGCTTGTGAAAGAAGAATGCGAGCATGTCGCGAATCGAGGCTTCGTCGTCGACGACGAGCAGACGCGCCCCCGCGCTCATGCGGCACCCGTGAGAACGCTCGGGCTCGAGGTCGGCCGTTTCTCGGCTCGGCGGGGAAGCAGAACGGTCACGGTCGTCCCCTCTCCGGGCCGCGATTCGGCATCGATCGTTCCTCCGTGGTCCTGGACGATCCGTCGAACGATGGCCATGCCGAGGCCGGTGCCGCCGTCGAAGGCGGTTGAAAAAGGCGTGAAAAGCCGCGCAAGCTGTTCCTGGCTCATCCCTTGTCCGGTGTCGACGAAACGGATGGTATACCAAGCCTCGTTCTCGCGCCCGATGACAGTCAGCTTTCCGCCCTGCGACATGGCGCGAACGGCATTCTTGGCAACGTTGTAAACAATCTGCCGGATCTGATCGCGGTCGCCCGACAACATCGACGTTGGCGGCGAGACATCGACGGAGATCTGGTGGGCGTCGGAGACCTCGTTGGAGAGCCGGAAGAGGTCCATGACCTCGGTCACCGTCCGGGCGACGTCGAAAACGGCGACGTTGCGCTCCTGCGGGCGCACGAAGCGCAGAAAGTCCTCGATCGTCTTCGAGAGACGTCCGGACTCGGAGACGATGATCTCCATGAGCCTTCGCTCGGCCGAGCCGACGTTGAGCTCGTTGGAGAGAACCTGAACGGAGCCCGAGATCGAGGCGAGCGGGTTGCGGATCTCGTGGGCGATGCCGGCGGCGAGCTCGCCGACCGCGGCGAGCTGCTCGTTGAAACGCGCCTTTCGCTCGAGCTTCTTCATCTCCGTGAGGTCCTGGAAGAGGAGCAGAGCGCCTTCGCCTCCCTCCGCGTCCTTCAACACACGAAGCGAAAAGCCGACGACGTGGCGGGAGTTGTCCCGATCGAGCTCGATTTCGCCGCGGTAGGTTTCTCGGTCTCCCAGACGCTGGCGGATCCGGTCCCATTCGTCGGCGAAGTCAAAGCCAAGCTCGGAGATCGGTGTTCCGGGCGCGCGGCTGGGGTCCGTGCCCAGAAGATCGCCGCCGGCCCGATTCAGGAACGTGGCCCGAAGCGACGAGTCGGTCGTCAGCAGGCCGGACGACATGGTCGCTATCACGTTTCCATGCAGCTCCTGAAGCCGCTGGAGGGCCTCCTGCTGCAGATCGAGCTCGGTTCGGGTCTCCCGCAGCTTTTCGGCCAGGTAGGAGGCCATGAAAGCAACTCCGTAGAAGGCCGCGACCGAGATGACGAGGTTGTAGCGGACGCGGACCGATTCCCAGTTGGTGGTCGCCGCGAGCGCAGGAACCGGCAGGATGCCGTACGTCAGCAGCTGGACCATCGAGCCGTAGAGCACCGCCGACGCGGTCGCGATGACGACGGCCCCGATGCGGGACATGAGGAACGCGGAGGTTCCGATGACCACGAGATAGAGAAAGTTGAAGACCGAGTCGGGGCCTCCCGAGGAGTAGACGAGGGCGGTGACGAGGGCGACGTCGCCGAGGAGCTGCAGGTAGGCCGCGAAGAAGGAATCCAGATGCCGGCCCGCCGTCCAATGAAAGAGCGCGAGCACGAGGGCGCCCGCGTTCAGGAAATAGAGAAATGCGATCTCGATCTGGGCGCCCGATCCTGCCTGAACGAGCACCGCCGAGAGCAGAATCAGCAGCAGGATGGCGATCCGGATGATCGTCAGCCAGCCGAGAGACCGCATGAGCGTATCGGGCACCCGTGGGGATCGGGCGACCGGGTGAAGGGCAGACCCGGGGAATCCGGCTTCTCGAGTGACCTCCGAGGCGATCACTCGACGACCCGATAGGCGATCACACCGTTTGGTTTAACCGATCTTGTTGATCAGCGTGAACATCGGAAGGTACATCGCGATGACGATGCCGCCGATGACCACACCCAGGATGAAGATCATGACCGGCTCGAGGAGCTTGACGAGACCGGCCACGGCGGCGTCCACCTCGTCTTCGTAGAAGTCGCCGATCTTGTTGAGCATGGAGTCCAGGGCGCCCGTCTGCTCGCCGACGCCGATCATCTGCACGACCATGTTGGGGAATACGCCGGATTCCCGCAGCGGCTCGACGATCGTCTTGCCTCCCTCGACGCTCTTGCGGACTTCGACGATCGCGTCCTCCACGATCGCGTTGCCCGCCGTGCGAGCCGTGATGTCGAGGGCCTCGAGGATGGGAACACCCGACGACGTGAGCGTGGCGAGCGTGCGGCAGAAGCGGGCAACGGCGATCTTTCGAAGGATGAGACCGAGGACCGGCAGCTTCAGCAACATCCCGTCGATGACGCGCCGGCCGTTGTAGGTCTGGTAGTAGCGGCGGATGAGAAAGACGAGGCCCCCGACCGCGATGACGAAAAAGATGAAATACCGGGCCAGGAAGTTGGATGAGGCGATGACGATTCGAGTGGGCAGGGGCAGCTCGGCTCCGAGGCTCGTGAAGAGGGCGGCGAAGGTCGGAATGACCTTGAGCAGGATGACCGCGACGACGATCGCCGCGATGACGATGACCGCGATGGGGTAGATCAAAGCGGCGCGGACCTGGGACCGCAGCTTGACGGCCTTCTCGATGTAGGTTGAGAGCCGCTGCAGGATCGTGTCCAGGATACCGCCCGCCTCGCCGGCGGCGATCATGTTGACGTAGAGATTGTCGAACGCTTTGGGGTGGCGCCGCATCGCGTCGGCGAGCGTCGAACCGGCCTCGACATCCTGACGAACCTGCAGAAGCACCTTCTGGAATCCCTTGTGGTCCTGCTGATTGGCGAGGATCTCGATGCACTGCACGAGCGGCAAGCCGGCGTCGATCATGACCGAGAACTGACGCGTGAACACGGCCAGGATCTTGGGCGGAACCTTCCGGCCCACCTTGGTGATCGAGATCTCTTTCCCGCGTTCCCGGATGCCGGTGACGACGATGTTCTGCCGGCGGAGCGCCGCCAACGCCACGTCTTTCGACTCGGCCGCCAGCACCCCTTCCTGGATGAGTCCGGCCCGATTACGGCCCTTCCAAACGTAGTTGGCCATTGTGGGACTCCTTGCTCCCGCCTACGCCCTCATGCCTTTTTGCCGGCGCCCGCCGCGATCGGGGTCTGAGGCACGTTGACGCCCACGCCGCGGTTGATGATCTCCTGGAGCTCGTCGGGGTTCGACGAGCGGGACAGCGCGACCTCCAGAGTGATGAGCTTGCGGTGATAGAGGGTCGCGAGCGACTGATTGAACGTCTGCATGCCGAACTTCGACTGGCCCGTCTGCATCATCGAATAGATCTGGTGGATCTTGTCTTCTCGGATGAGGTTTCGGATGGCAGCGTTGGGGACGAGAATCTCCATCGCCATGACCCGGCCCTTGCCGCTCGCCCTCTCCAGCAGCGACTGACACATGATCCCCTCGAGCACGAAGGAGAGCTGCGTACGGATCTGCGTCTGCTGGTGCGCGGGGAAGACGTCGACGATTCGGTTGATCGAGGTGGTCGCCGAGTTGGTGTGCAGAGTCGCGAGGGTCAAGTGTCCGGTCTCGGCGATGCGCAGAGCCGACTCGATCGTCTCGAGGTCTCGCATTTCGCCGACGAGCACGACGTCGGGGTCTTCGCGCAGAACCGATTTGAGCGCGTTCGGAAAGGAATGCGTGTCCGCGTGAAGCTCTCTCTGATTGACGAGGCACTTCTTGTGCGAGTGAAGGAACTCGATCGGATCCTCGATCGTGACGATATGGAGCTGCTTGTCGCGGTTGATCTTGTCGATCATCGCGGCGAGAGTCGTGGTCTTTCCGGAACCGGTCGGTCCCGTGACGAGGATGAGACCTCGGGGTTTGTCGCAGAGAAGCTCGACGACCGGCGGGAGGCCGAGCTCGCGGAATCCGAGGATCTCGTACGGGATCTGCCGGTAGACTCCCGCGACTGCGCCGCGCTGCATGAAGTTGTTGGCGCGGAACCGGGCGAGACCTTTGACGCCGAAGGAGAGATCGAGCTCGAGATTTTCCTCGAACCGGTGCTTCTGGGTGTCGGTCAGGACCGAATACGCGAGCTGTTTGGTTTCCGCCACCGTCAGCGGCGGATAGGGCAGCGGGATCAGGCGGCCGTCCAACCGGACCATGGGAGGCGAATTGGTGGTCAGATGCAGGTCAGATGCACCCATCTCGACCATCTGCTTCAATAGCTGGTGCAGTGTGGTATCGCCGGCCATAGTTCTCCTAGGAAGGTCGGGGTAGTTTAGCCCCTAAACGTCGTAAAGGAAAGGTCTTCCACTCGAGCAGAGGTTCAAAAGTCCAAGGTCCAAAGTTCAAAGAGATCACGAAAGCCAAGCGTTAGCCCTTGAGCCCTAAACCTTAAACGTTGGACCTTAGACCTGGGACGTGGTTACAGGACCGTCTCTCGGAGAACTTCCTCGAGGGTCGTCACACCGTCCCGGATCTTCTGAAGCCCGGCCATTCGGAGGCTCACCATGCCTTCTTCGATCGCCTTGCGCTTCAACTCGATCGAGCTCGCGCCCGAGAGGATCATGTCCCGGATCTCGTCGGAAAACTGGAGCACCTCGTAGAGACCGACCCTCCCTTTATAGCCGGCGTTGTTGCATCGCTCGCAGCCTCGGCCCCGTTTGATCTTCAGCGTCTTGACCTCGTCGGGGGCGAACCCGACCTGGATCAGCATCTGCGGAGGTGTCTCGACGTCTTCGGCGCACTGGCTGCAGATGCGCCGCACCAATCGCTGCGCGCAGATCGCGTTGATCGAGGTGGCCACGAGAAAAGGCTCGATCCCCATGTTCATGAGCCGGTTGATCGTCGACGGAGCGTCGTTGGTATGGAGAGTCGAGAGAACGAGGTGCCCCGTCAGAGCCGCCTTGACCGCAATCTCGGCGGTCTCGAAGTCGCGGATCTCTCCCACCAGCACGATGTCGGGATCCTGCCGCAAGAATGCGCGCAGCGCCGAGGCGAAGGTGAGGCCGATCTGCTCCTTCATCTGGACCTGATTGATGCCCGCGAGGTTGAACTCGATCGGGTCTTCCGCCGTCATGATGTTGACGGTCGGGTCGTTCAGCTGAGCGATCGCCGAGTAGAGCGTGTTCGTCTTTCCGGATCCGGTCGGCCCGGTTACGAGGACGATGCCGTAGGGCCGATCGATCGCGTCCTTGAAGCGGCGCAGCGGCTCGGGCTCGAATCCGAGCTGCGTCATGTCGAGCTGCAGCTTGGTCTTGTCGAGCAGCCGCATGACGACCTTCTCGCCGAACTGGGCGGGCACGGTCGAGACGCGCAGGTCGAGGTCGCGCGAGCGCTCCTCGACGCGCAGCCGGATCTTGATGCGGCCGTCCTGCGGCAGGCGCTTCTCCGAGATGTCGAGCTTGGCCATGATCTTCAGCCGCGAGATCAGGGGGTCGCGGACGCGCATCGGCAGCGCCATGATGTTGTGAAGAATCCCGTCGATTCGGAATCGGACGCGAAACTCTTTTTCGTACGGCTCGACGTGAATGTCGGACGCGCCGGCCTTGAGCGCTTCGATCAGGATCAGGTTGGAGACCTTGATGATGGGGGCGGACTCAGTCGATTTGGCGATATCGGCGAGGTCGATCTCCTGACCCTCGTCCTGTTTGAGGACGTCGACGTCGGCGCCCTCGTCGATCCCGGTGATCTCGTCCATGTTGAGCTCGCCCAGACCGACTCCGGCCATGTCGTCGACGGTGAGGGCGGAGGTCTGCATCACGTCGTCGAGGTTCGTCGTCC
>DATDNV010000139.1:0-2050 GCA_036518075.1 Thermoanaerobaculia bacterium | reverse complement strand
AAGAGGCCGATCGCTTCGATGTACGCGCGCTCCCGTTCGGTCTTCGCTCCCACCTTCGACGCGGTCTCCGCAGCGGCGCGGCCGAGGGCGAGGTCGCCGGCGGTCGGCGGGGCCCAGATCGGGTGGTAGTAGGTCATCGCGATTCCCCAACTGGCCATTCCGCATGCGGGATCCCGCCGCGCGACATCCGCGAAGGCGTTGCGAGATTCTTCATATCCGAACGAGTGAAGGAGCGCGACCGCGCGAGTGAACTCGGTGCGCACCGGCTCGTCGCAGGAGACGGGAAAATGCACGGTTCCCAGGGTCTCGTCCCCGTGATGAGAATGTGCCTCCTGGGCGGCCGCGGCGACGGCGAGCGAAGAGGCGAGAAGAGCAATCCAAATTCGGCGTCGAGTCATGGAACCTCCCGTTGACGTCGCGGAACAACTCCGTGGATTGCAAAAGGATAGATCAGCTCACGGAGGCGGAGGAGCGGCGCTTTCCGGATATCCCCTGGCGGAGCGGCGGACTCGTGGGAAACCGGATCGAGCATCTCGAGTCAACCGATTGTGTGAAAATTGCGTCCATTCCCTTGAGCCAATTGTGTCTCGCCGACATCGGAGGAGATCAATGCAGGATAGAGCCTGGCGGGGACCCTCGACTTTCCTGGCGGCGCTGATCGTTTTCTCGTTCGCAGCCCACTCGGCCGCTCAGACCGCGCCGGCGCCTCCTCCGGCGCGGAAGAGGCAGGCGGCCGGCGGCGACGAATGGCCGAGAAAGATCCGGATGGGAGAGATCACCGCCTCTCTCGACGAGCCGCTTGCGGACAGTCTGGAGGGGACGAAGCTGAAAGCGCACGGCAACGCCCGGCTCCAGCGCGAAGGGGAGACGGACTCTTCGTACGCAACGGTCTGGTACGAGGCGGACGTCGACGTCAACCACGCGCTGCGGACCGTGACCTGGACTTCGGTCAACGTTCCGAAAGTCCAGATTCCCGGCGCTCCGCCCGCGAAGTTGGAGAGGATCGCCGCGCGACTGGGTCCGGCCGTCACGCGAATCCATCTTCAGCTTCCGCTCGACGACGTTCTCGCGAGCATCAAGCTGGCTGCGCGTTTCCCGAAGACTCCGCCGAGGTTGAATACCAGCCCGCCGAAGATCCTCGTCGAGAGCCAGCCGGCGATCCTGGTGATCTTCGACGGAGAGCCGCGCTTCAAAGCGGTCGAGGGCTCCCGGCTCGAGCGGGCCCTCAACACGCCGTTCCTCGTTCTTCATGATGGAGGCGCGAACGCCTTCTACTTGGATGGCGGAACTGTCTGGTTTCGCGCGTCAAGCCCCACCGGTCCTTGGACGAAAGCGGACTTCGTCCCGTCCGAGGCGGCCCAGATCGCGCAACGCGACCGCAAAGAGGGTGGCGTTTCCCAGAGCGAGTTCAACCAGGCGATGCAGACCGCTGAGAAGCGCGTGCCGAAGATTCTCGTCGCGACCGAGCCGACCGAGCTGATTGTCTCCGACGGGCCGCCGAAATGGGCGCCCGTCGTCGAGGGTGAGCTCGAGATGATCAGCAACTCGGACAACGATCTCTTCCGGACTCTTCCAGACCAACAGATCCTTCTCGTCCTCTCGGGGCGGTGGTATCGAAGCGGATCTCTCGAGGGTCCCTGGACGTACGTCGAGCCGGACCGGCTGCCGGGAAGCCTCCGGAAGATCCCGAGCGATTCGCCGAAGGCCAATGTCCTCGCCTTCGTGCCCGACACGGCGCCGGCGAAGGAGGCGCTCGCGGACTCGAACACGCCGCGAACGGCCGCGGTCAAGCGGAGCGAGGCGCACGTCACGGTGACCTACGACGGCGAACCGAAATTCGAACCGATCACGGGCACGCACGTGGAGTACGCGCTGAACTCACCCGACCAGGTCCTGAGGATCCGCGGCCGCTACTACGTCTGCGATCAGGGGGTGTGGTTCACGTCGGGATCCGCGGCCGGCCCCTGGGCGGTCGCCGATTCGATTCCCGACGAGGACATCGAAGCGATTCCGCCCGAGAGCCCGGTTTACAACACGCGATATGCGTACG
>DATDNV010000138.1:0-4601 GCA_036518075.1 Thermoanaerobaculia bacterium | reverse complement strand
CGCGCTGCCCGCGATCTACGAGGAAGGCGGCTATCGCGCTTACTGGACTCCGGAGCGGCTCACCATCCTTCTCGAGCTTGTCCGGCAATCGGAGGAGGATGGACTCCGGCCGGGCGACTATCACC
This sequence comes from Thermoanaerobaculia bacterium, assembly GCA_036518075.1. GTDB lineage: Bacteria > Acidobacteriota > Thermoanaerobaculia > UBA5066 > Gp7-AA6 > DATDNV01. The sequence goes on along the minus strand of DATDNV010000138.1, from coordinate 4,476 downwards.
TGGCCGCGCTGACTCGCGTCGCGCCGGATCTCTCGAATCCGGCGACCGATGCGGTCGCGCGCGCGCAGGTGGATCTCCTGGCGACCGACGCGTTCTACCTGCTTCTCTACCATCTGTACGTCGGCAAGGTCGACCCGAAGTCGCTCGATCCCAAATGGAACTTCGATCCCCGGCCCTTTCGCGAGCCGGGCGGAATCGGATTCGTGGTCGGCGCGCTGACCCAAGGCACTCTGCGCGAGGCGGTCGCGAAAGTCCGCCCTGACCACTGGTGGTATCAAAGGGCGCGAGCGGCTCTGGTCCGCTACCGCAGCCTCGCGGCGCAGGGCGGCTGGAAACCGATCCCGCCGGGAAAGCCGCTCAAAGTCGGGATGAAGGATCCGCGGATCCCGGCCCTGCGGCAGCGGCTCGCGGCGACCGGCGACCTTTCGGGTGCGCCGCTCGACAGCCCGGAGTTCGACGAGCTCCTCGCCAAAGCGGTCGCCGCGTTTCAGGAACGGCACCGTCTCGCCGCCGACGGCGCGCTGGGAGCGACGACGCTCGCGGAGCTGAACGTTCCGGTCGAGTCGCGCATCGATCAGATCCGAGTCAACCTCGAGCGCGGGCGATGGGCGCTGCAGGAGCTCACGGGCGGCGATCTCGTCATCGTCGACGTCGCCGGGTTCGAAGTCGACTATCTCCGCGACCGGGCGCAGCTGTGGAAGTCGAGAGTTCAGGTTGGCAAACCCTATCGTCAAACGCCGATCTTCAAGTCGAAGATCGACCTCGTGGTCTTCAATCCGACATGGACGGTGCCGCCCGGCATTCTGTCCAACGACATCCTACCCGCCGCCCGGAAGGACGCCTCGTATCTTCATAAGAAGGGCCTCGACGTCATCGATCGCAGCGGCCGGAAAGTGGATCCGTCGACGATCGATTGGTCGAAGGCGACGGCGCAGAACTTTCCCTACATGCTGCGTCAGGAGCCGGGACCCGACAATGCCCTTGGGCGTGTCAAATTCATGTTTCCGAACCCTTACTCGGTCTACCTGCACGACACACCGCACAAGGCACTCTTCGAGAAAGACCAAAGAGCCTTCAGCTCCGGCTGTATGCGTGTCGAAAGACCGCTCGAGCTGGCGCGCCTCCTCCTGAACGACGATCAGAAATGGAACGCGCGGGCGATCGACGAGGTGCTCGACACGGTCGAGACACGCACGATTCGTCTCGCCCAGCCCGTTCCCGTGCTCATCATGTACTGGACGATCGACCTCTCTGTCGAAGGTCGGATTGGTTTCAAGAACGACCCGTACAAGAGAGATCCGCCGCTGGCGAAGGCTCTCGACGCTCCCTTTCAAGCAGGGCAGCGACGGGCGCCGTAAGTCAACTCAGGATTCAATATTCAAGATTCAAGATTCCGAGTCAGTGCGATCACACTCAGTTTTGAATTTTGAATTTTGAATTTTGAATCTTGGAAGCGACCGCTTCCCACCCCGCGAAATCTCAGGCGCGTGTTAGCGTAAGTTCATGCTCACCCTCACTCTCGATGATTTCGTGGCGGCGCGGCGGCGAATTGCCCCGCACATCAGGCACACTCCCCTCCTGACGTCGCAGCAGCTCTCCGAGCGGACGGGCTACGACATCCGGCTCAAGGCAGAGCTTTTCCAGCGTGTGGGCTCCTACAAGATCCGGGGGCCACTGAACAAGTTCGCACTGATGTCGGAGGAGCAGAAGAAGCGGGGTGTCGTCTGCTCCTCCGCCGGCAACCATGCGCAGGGAGTCGCGCTGGCGGCCAGGATCCACGGCATCCGCGCCGTCGTTTGCATGGCGCAAAACGCGACGCCGGCGAAGATCGCCGCGACGAAGGGATACGGCGCCGAGGTGGTGTTGCACGGCTCGATCTGGGACGAGGCGAACGAGAAAGCGAAAGAGCTCGTGCGCACTCAGGGGCTCACGTACGTTCATCCGTTCGACGATGCCGAGCTCATCGCCGGCCAGGGCACGCTCGGGCTCGAGATCGCGATGGACTGGCCGGAAGTCGAAGCGGTCATCGTTCCGATCGGAGGCGGCGGGCTGATCTCCGGCGTCTCGATGGCTCTGAAGAGCCACAACCCGAAGATCCGCGTGATCGGCGTTGAATCCTCCGACGGCCCCGCCATGAAGAAGAGCATCGAGGCCGGACATCTCGAGACGATCGACTGCAGGACCATCATCGACGGGTTGCGCGTGCGCCGAGTCGGAGAGATCAATTTCTCCGTCGTGCAGAGATTCGTTGACGAAATCGTCGCTCTGCCCGACCGCGAAATCTTCGACGCCATGATCTGGGTGATGGAGCGCTGCAAGCTGGTGGTCGAAGGCGCCGCCGCCGCGCCCGTCGCCGCACTGCTGAACGGTCTGGTGAAATTACCTTCCGGTTCGCGCGTCGCCGTGGTGCTCTCGGGCGGTAACCTGAACCTCGACCAGCTTCGCGGGCTCAAGTGGAATTAGACAGCCGCCCGTCGGGACAGACCGCCCGCACCGTTTCGAAACGGCTCCGAAGGCTGGCGAATTCAAAGCGGGCCAAGGCCTCGGCCTGGTTTTTCAAAACCGGTCCGGGTGAGTACGGCGAGGGAGACGTCTTTCTGGGTATCTCGGTTCCACAGACACGGCGAGAGGCAAAGCGCTTCCGCCGGCTGCCACTCACGGAAATCCGAGAGCTCCTGCATTCGCCTCTGCATGAGGAGCGCCTTCTCGCCCTCCTCGTCCTCGTGCACCGCTACGAGCGGGGCGACGAACGGGAGCGCGGAAAGATTTTTCGCTTCTACGTCGCGAACGCCCGCCGGGTCAACAACTGGGACCTCGTCGACCTCTCGGCGCCGGCGATCGTTGGAGAGCATCTGGCCAACCGCAGCCGGGCATTGCTCCGGCAATTTGCCCGATCATCCAATCTCTGGGAGCGGCGGATCGCCGTGGTCGCTACGTTCGCCTTCATTCGCCGCGGAGAACTGGCACCGACCTTCGAGATCGCTCGCCGGTTCCTGGGCGACCGACACGACCTGATTCACAAGGCTACCGGCTGGGCGTTGCGCGAGGCCGGCAAGCGCGACGCCGCCGCGTTGCGGCGGTTCCTCCGGCGCGATAGCGCTCGCATGCCGCGGACCGCGCTGCGTTACGCGATCGAACGGTTCCCACAGGAAGAGCGACGCCGCTGGCTTGCGAGGCCCTCCAGCCGCACTCCTTGAGAGGCCGGCGGCTCGTGGTAGCATCCGCCGCCAAGATCGACCCAAAAAGAAGGAGGAAGGAATGAGAGCGAGAAGTGTCCTGGCGTTATCCGTGTGTCTGCTGGCGGCCGCCGTCCTCGCGCAGGCCGAAGCGAAAGCGAAGAAGTCCTCGATGGGCACGGCCCACAAGCCCGTCATCGTGTCGGCCGCCGACCTGAAGTGGACCGATCTCGATCCCAAGGGCGCCCCGGGCGTCAAGAGCGCGGACGTGTGGGGAGATCACACCAAAGGCGCGTTCAAAGGGTTTACGAAGTTTCCGGCGGGATTCACCACTCCGCTTCACACGCACACCAACGACCTCGAGATCGTGGTCATCTCAGGCACGTTCATCCACACTCCAGAGGGAAAGCCCGAGGTACGGCTGGGACCGGGATCCTACTTCCTCCAGCCGGGCGGCAACTACCGGCACTCGACCGCCTGTGACAAGGCATCGGAGTGCGTGTTCTTCATCCAGAGCAAGGGAAAGTTCGACCTGATTCCGGCCGAGGCGGCGAAAGCGCCCGAGAAGAAGTAACTTTCGCAGGGGGCCCTTCCCCAAGAGCTCGCCACAATGCGATGCGGAGGCCGCACAACCGGCCTCCGCGCCGCCCGCTTGGATCCTGGCCGATCCTCTTTGATCTGGGTCCAGTCCTCTCTTTTCGACATTTGATTCCTTGACCGGCTAGCTCCTGGGGGAATAGTCTCCAGTCTAGGCGAGGTCGGACCGCATCGAAGACCCACCACGCGTCGATCTGCAACGCAGACCACCCAGACAACCGACCGCACGCCTGCGACGACACGCCGAACCACATCAGCGAGGCGGAGCCGTCGCTCAGACTGAGCGTGAACGAAGGGATTCCGGAGGAACAGCACTCAACCGGTTCGTTTTAAGAAGGAGGAGGACTGATGAGACTGTGGCGATTGGCGGGTGCATTGGCATTGGTTTCGGTCACGGCCGCAGCCGCGTTTGTGGCTGCGAGCTCCTACAGCCGATTGTCGCCGAGGAAATTGGGCGGCGACATTCGGGCGACCGGTGAGTTGAGCGAGGTCAGGCAAGGGATTTGGGGAAACAAACAGGCGATTCCCGGTCCTTCGCTCGAAGCCGGCCCGACTGCCGCGGCGGAAGAGGATTACGAAAACCGCGCCCTTCCGGCGGCGTACGTCCCGTTCGACTTGACGCGGGCCGCCCGAACTGCGTGGAATGCGGTGAAATCCCAGAAAGGCAAGAACAAACAGGGCGTATGGACCCTCGCCGGTCCCA
>DATDNV010000137.1:0-8011 GCA_036518075.1 Thermoanaerobaculia bacterium | reverse complement strand
CCTGCCGCAATCGACTCTCGAGGGAGAGTCGCTCGAGCGCGTGTGAGTTCATCGACGGGGGGTAGAGCTGGTAGTTGTCGCGGCCGCGCTCCTTGGCCCGGTACATGGCCGTGTCGGCATTGCGAATGAGCGTGTCCGAGTCCTTGCCATCGGTGGGATAGATCGCGACCCCGATCGACGTCGTCACGAAGAGGTCGCGTTCCCGGATGCGGATCGGCAGGCGGACGGCGTCGAGGATTTTTTGCGCGATCTTGGACGCGTCATCGGCCTGAGCGATTCCAGGCACGAGCACGATGAATTCGTCGCCTCCGAGGCGCGCGACCGTGTCTCCCTGCCGCACGGAGCCGATGATGCGCTCGGCGACGGCGGTCAATAGCTCGTCGCCGGTCGTGTGACCGAGCGAGTCGTTGATGACCTTGAAACGATCCAGGTCGAGGAAGAGAGTCGCGAGCTTCTGCTCGTTCCGCCGGGACTGCCGGAGAGCCAGGTCCAGTCGGTCGTTGAAGAGGAGTCGATTGGGCAACCCCGTGAGGGTGTCGTGAAAGGCGAGGTGCTCGATCTTTTCTTCGGCTCGCTTGCGCTCGGTGATATCGATGACCGTTCCTTCGATCAGCGTCGCTTCGCCGTCGGGTCCTTCGACCAGGCTGCCGTTTTCCAGAACCCACACGAGGCTCCCGTCCCGTCGGCGCACGCAATGCTCGTAGTTGTTGAGCATTTGCCGTTCCTTGAGACGAGCGAGCGCCCGATACCGGTCCGCCGCGGTCGGATAGAAGTCCCAGGCCGGGTGCCGGAGGACCTCCTCCCGGGAGCTGCAGCCGAGGATGTGGGCGAACGAGTCATTGCAGTCGAGGATCTGCCCGTCGATCGTCGTCCGGAAGACCCCCGCGAGATTCCTCTCGAAAAGATGTCGATAGCGATTCTCCGACGTCTGCGCCGCGCGCCGGGCGCGCTGCGGCTCGGTGACGTCGACCGCCACCCCGACGACTCCGGAGAAGGCGCCCGTTTCGTCGCGCCGGGGCGTGACCCTCACTTCCCAGAAGAGACCCCCGACCGGAACCACCGAAGCAAACGCCTCGCCGGTCAGGGCTCGATTGATGAACTCGACGACTTGCGGGAGATGGGCGTAGAGCTCTCTTCCGCTTCGGCCGATCACATCCTCCGGTTTGACTCCCGCATTCTCGAGCCCCTTTCCCTCGAGATGCTCGAAGACCCCGTTTCGGTCCAGGGCGAACAGCACGAGGGGAGCGCCTTGAACCAGCGTCCGAAGCCGATCTTCGCTCTGACGCAGTGCGATCTCGGCGCGCCGGCGCTCGCTGACGTCGCGGGCGATGACCGTCACGAGGCGCCTTCCTTCTTTGAGAAAGCTGCCGACCGAGACCTCGACGAGATTTTCCGAGCCGTCTGCCCGGCGTCCTTCCACGAGCAGGGGCTCGCGCCGGGCGCCGTCGACCTCGGAGCCGTCCACCGCCAGATCGAGATGCTGGGGGGTGAGCCGTGGGAGAAGGACCGTCAGCGGCTGACCGATGATCGCGGTGACCGGAAAACCGAAGATGGTCTCGGCCACCCGATTGGCGAAGAGGATCTGTCCGGCTCCGTCCACCGTGAGGATCGCGTCGGAGGCGGTCTCGGCCAGCGTGCGAAATCGGGCCTCGCTTTCCCGAAGCGCTTTGTGCGCGAGACGGCGCTCGTGACGGATCTGCGCCTCCCGCAGCTCTCGCTCGAGAGTCGGAGCCAGCCGTCCCAGCGAATTCTTCGGGATGCAGTTGTGCGCGCCGGCCTTGATCGCGCGCACGGCAGTTTCCTCGCCGATCGTGTCGGACACGATGAGGAAGGGAACGTCGAGATCGCGCTTCTTGGCGAGCGCCAGCGCGGCAAGAGCACCGAAATTCGACAGCCGAAAATCGGAAAGGATCGCGTCCCAGCCTTCGCGACCGAGTGCTCTCTCCATGGCCTCGCTCGAGCTGACCTGCTCGCAGAGGGCCCGGTAACCGCCGCGCTCCAGCTCCCTGACGATGAGAGCGACGTCGTCGGAGGAATCGCTGATCACGAGGATTCGCACCGCGTGTGTCATGAACTAATTTGTTGGAAAACGGCAGTATAGCGCGAGGACGTCCCGGCGGCACTCGACTTTCGTTCGGCCGCCGTGCGTTCTCGAGGCCTAGGCGTGAATGGAGCGCAGGATCGAAAGGGCGAGCGTCGTCACGCCGTTGATGACGAATTGCACCCCGATCACGGCGGTCATGAGGCCCATGATCTTGTTGACGATCCGCTGGCCCGTGATCCCGATCCGAGAAACGATGGCCGGGGCGGCGAGAAGAATCAGGAACGTCAAGACGATGTTCACTGCGATCGCCGCACCGAGCGCGAGCCGGCGAGTCCCGTCCTGCGCCTGGCCGATCAGGATCATCACGGTCGAAATCGCGCCCGGTCCGGCGATCAGCGGGATGCCGAGCGGAACGACCGATGGATCCGCCTTGCCGATCTCGTCCTCGGGAATCTCTTCGCGGCCCGCCTCCAGGGTGCGGATCGACATGACCGCGAAAATGATTCCTCCCGCGATCTGGAAGGCCGGGACCGTGATCCCGAAGAAGACGAAGATGGCGCCGCCGGCGGCGGCGAAAACGGCAAGGATGATTGCCGACGCGATGCACGCGCGGAGCGCGACGCGGCGCCGCTCCTCGGGCTCTCTCTCGGTCAGCATGACGAAGATCGGCGCGGCCGAGATCGGGTTGATCACCGAGAAGAGCGACGAAAATGCGAGCAGAGCGAACTCGGTGGTCGGGTGATCGAACATCGGCGGATTCTACCGTCGGGCCGCGCGAGAGTTTGGAGGGCCATGACCCACTCCTGACTCCGGGCAACCAACGAGGAGAGGAGTCTCACAGGTCTGCGATCTCGTTAGCTGCGAAGGGAACACAGACGAGTCGTGGGAATGCGGCACTTGCTCAACCGTTTAGAATGCCATCCCCCATGGACTCGATCCGGATCCGCGGCGCGCGGCAGCACAATCTCCAGAACATCTCCTGCGACATCCCGCGCAACCGCTTAGTCGTCATCACTGGCGTCTCGGGTTCGGGCAAGTCCTCGCTCGCCTTCGACACGATTTTTGCCGAGGGGCAGCGCCGCTACGTCGAATCGCTCTCGGCGTATGCGCGTCAGTTCCTCGAGCAGATGGAGAAACCCGACGTCGACTCGATCGAGGGTCTTTCGCCCGCGATCTCGATCGAGCAGCGGACGACCTCCAAGAATCCGCGCTCGACCGTCGGAACGGTGACAGAGATTTACGATTACCTGCGGCTTCTCTACGCCTCGATCGGCCAGCCGCACTGCCCCAGCTGTGGCCGCCCGATCCAGGCGCAGACGGTCCAGGAGATGGTCGACCGCGCGCTGCGTCTGCCCGAGGGAAGCCGCTTCTCCGTGCTTGCTCCTTACGTGACGGGAAAGAAGGGCGAGTACAAGAAGCAGATGTCGGAGATGGTCAAGGAGGGGTTTCTTCGCGCCCGCGTGGACGGGACGATGGTGGATCTCGAAAGTCCGCCGACGCTCGACAAGCAGAAGAAGCACACCATCGAAGTGGTCATCGACCGGCTCGTTTCGAAGCCGACGGACGAGGACTACAAGAAGCGCCTCGCCGACTCGATCGAGACCGCGACGCGCGTGTCCGGCGGGCTCGTGACGATCTCGGTACCGGACGGACCCGAGGAAGTGTTGTCCGCGAACTATGCGTGTCCGGACTGCGGGACGTCGCTGACGGAAATCACCCCGCGGCTGTTCTCGTTCAATTCACCCTACGGCGCCTGTCCCAAGTGCACCGGACTCGGCACGATCCTCAAAGCCGATCCGGAGAGGCTCGTCGCGGCGCCGGAAAAATCGATCCAGGACGGCGCCATCGCGATCCTGAAGCCGGGCTCGACCAACTGGCGCTCCCGCCAGATGGGGATCCTCGCGAAGCACTACAAGTTCCGGCTCGACACGCCGTTCTCCAAGATCCCAAAAGCGGCGCGCGACGTCATCCTCTACGGATCGGGCGAGGACGAGATCCGCTTCTCGTATGTTGCCGAAAAAGGGGAGTACCACTGGCGGTCGTCGTTCGAGGGATTGATTCCCATGATCGAGCGGCGCTATCGCGAATCGGAGAACCCCGAGCACCGCACGGAGCTCGAGACCTATATGTCGGCCGAGCCGTGTCCCGCCTGCCGCGGGAGGCGACTGAAGCCCGAGGCCCTCGCGGTGAAGGTCGGAGGCCGGTCGATCGACGAAGTTTCCTCCGACACGATCACCGATTCGATCGAGTTCTTCGACGAGCTTCGGCTCACGCCGCGTGAGATCGAGATCGCCGGCAAGATCCTCAAGGAGATCCGGGATCGGCTGGGGTTTCTCGCGAACGTCGGGATCGGCTATCTGAACCTCTCGCGCAGCGCCGCTTCGCTCTCCGGCGGCGAGTCGCAGCGCATCCGTCTCGCCACCCAGATCGGCTCGAAGCTGATGGGAGTTCTCTACGTCCTGGACGAGCCTTCGATCGGTCTCCACCAGCGCGACAACCGCAAGCTGATCGACACGCTTCTCTCGATGCGCGATCTGGGCAACACCGTAGTCGTGGTCGAGCACGACGAAGAGACGATCCGATCTGCTGATTGGGTCATCGACCTCGGCCCGGGAGCGGGCGTCCACGGCGGCCGCATCGTCGCGCAGGGGAAACCCGATGATCTCTCTCGCTTTCCCGAGTCGCTGACCGCGAAATATCTCGCGGAGGAGCTGGAGATTCCGACGCCGCCGGTCCGGCGCGCGGGCTCGGGCAAGGCAGTCACGGTCCGCGTCGCCCGCGAGCACAACCTGAAGGGAATCGACGCACGGTTTCCGCTCGGCGTCATGACGGCGGTGACCGGAGTTTCGGGGTCCGGCAAGTCGACGCTCGTCAACGACATCCTCTACCGCGCGATGGCGCGGGCGCTTCACGGAGCGTCCGAGCGGCCGGGCAAGCACGATCGGATCGAGGGCCTCTTCGAGATCGACAAGGTCATCAACATCGATCAGTCGCCCATTGGCCGGACGCCGCGCTCGAATCCCGCGACCTACACGAACGTCTTCAACCCGATCCGCGAGCTGATGTCCCGGACTCCGGAAGCCCGCGCGCGCGGGTACGCTCCGGGACGGTTTTCGTTCAACGTCAAGGGCGGGCGCTGCGAAGCCTGCGCGGGAGACGGCCAGATCAAGATCGAGATGCACTTCCTGCCCGACATCTACGTCACGTGCGACGTCTGCGGCGGCAAGCGCTACAACCGCGAGACGCTCCAGGTCCACTACAAAGGCAAGTCAATCGCCGACATCCTCGCTCTAACGGCGGAGCAGGCGCTGGAGCTTTTCGAGAACATCCCGTCCATTTCCAACATCTGCCGGACGCTGGTCGAGGTCGGTCTGGGATACATCCAGCTCGGCCAGTCGGCGACGACTCTGTCGGGAGGCGAGGCCCAGCGCGTCAAGCTCGCGAAGGAGCTCGCCCGGCGCTCGACGGGTCGCACGCTCTACCTGCTCGACGAGCCGACGACGGGGCTTCACTTCGACGACATCAAGAAACTCTTGTCGGTCCTGCGGTCGTTGACGGAAAAAGGAAACACGGTGATCGTCATCGAGCACAATCTGGACGTGATCCGGACGGCGGACTGGATCCTCGATCTCGGGCCGGAAGGCGGAGATGCCGGAGGAAGGATCGTCGCGGAGGGAACGCCCGAGACGGTCGCGCGCGTGAAATCGTCCTACACCGGTCAGTTTCTTCGGAGAGTGCTCTCGGATTCGAGACGCGCCGCGCGAGCATGAATCGCATCGCTTCCTCTCTGCTGTTCGTCGGGCTGCTGGTCCTGCCAACGTCGCTGTCGGCTCAGTCTCCGACCAGGACGGCGAAGCCGGCCCGACCCGCGCGGATGCGAACGCCGGCCGCGAAACCGCCGATCGACTTCTCGGGGATCTGGGAGCTCGACGCGAAGGCGAGCGTTCATCCCAACCCGCACTACCAGGGCTCCGTGCTTTCCGTCACGCAGACCGGCGACCACATCTGGATTCAGCCGATCAAGCAGGGGAAAGGAACGGGCGTTCTGGGCGAGGAGATCGTGGCCGACGGCCGCGGCTACGAAAAGGGCATCGGCGCGTCGGGAAAGGGCATCGTCACCGCAGGATGGTCGGACGACCGGCAGTCGCTCTGGATCGAGGTGAAGGCTGGCCCGGCGGACCCCGCGAAGGGAGCCATGCAGCGAAGCGTGTGGAAGCTTTCCGATGACCGAAGTGTCTGGGTCCGAGAGAGTGTTTCGATCTCTCAGGGGAAAGCCCAGTCCGCTCGCCTGGTTTTCCGGCGAAGAACGGCCGAAAGCCTGACACCGACCCCGGGCGCGCCGCCGAAGTCTCGGCCCGGCAATTCCTGATCCGATTATATCAGATCTGATATAAGACGCCGCCGCTCGAGCGATCAGCGGGACGGCGCAGATGCGGTCGGCGATCTCGGAGAAACACGCTCTCCGACCACGCGTTCTCCCGAGGAATCGCCGCGTCGTCGCGCGATTTCGGCGAGGAGCTGAAGAGTCTCCTCGTTCCCGGGCTCGAGGGCGTCGGCACGCACGAGGGACTCGGAAGCCTCTGCCAGGTTCCCGACTTCGAGAAAAACCTTCCCGGCCGCGCGAAGGACTCCGACGTTGTTCGGCGCGAGCGCCCGGGCGAACCGCATTTCTCTCTCGGCGCTTCGCGATTCGCCGGAGCCGGCGAGGGCGAGTCCCAGGAGAAAGTGAAGCTCGGCGCTGGGCGGATCGTGGACCGCGACCGGAGTGAGCAGGGAAGCGGCTTCTCCCGGCCGTGCCGTGTCGAGCAGCAGCCGTGCGAGCGCGGCGACGAGTGAGGGATCGGCCGGAGCGGAGGCGAGCCCGGCGCGCAGCGCCCGCTCGGCCCCCGCGTCGTCGCCGTCGGACCGCAGGAGCTCGGCGAGATCGCCCGAAGCCTCCGGCTCGCCGGGAACGATCGCGAGCGCGCGCCGGTATGCGTCGGCTGCCTTGGATCGGTGATCTTGAACCCTGTACTGATTGCCGAGCCCGATCCAGTACTTTGCGTTTCCGGGCTCGCGCGAGACGGCGTCCTCCATCAGGCGGACCGCACTGTCGGTGCGTCCGAGCGAAGCGTGGCCGAAGCCGAGCAGGTAGGTCGTCCGCGGCGTCAATTCCCGCTCCGGATCGAACCGTGTCAGGGCGGGAAGGAAGACGGTTTGAAGACTTTGCACGCCGGAGTCGTTGCTGGTCGTCGTGTCCACGTAGGCCGCGCGAGGGGATAAGTACTCGAGGACCGGTTGATCGTCCGTGTGAACCGAAGGCACGCCGGCGATGAGGCGCTTCAGGTCATCGCCCTCCAGGACGAACGCCGCGAAGATCGCGAGCGGATCCCACAAGCCCATGGCCTGAAGATCGGCGGCGACTCCGGGAACGCTCGCCACCCGCTCGGAGAGGCGCGGATAGTCCCAGGCGAGCGGCTCGACGGTGCCGGTCAGGATGACGTCGCCGCGGTTCGGACGCCAGAACTCGGTATTCGGGAAGACGCTCTGGAACGTGGCGACGAGCAGCTTCAGCTGTTCGGGGGGAAGCGAGTGCATGTGAAACCACTGCACCATCACTCCCTGAGGCCGCAGCCGCGAGCGAGCGATCGAGTAGAACTCGCGCGTCAGGAGGCTTCCGACGCCGGCCACCCAGACGTCGGATGGATCCGAGACGATGACGTCGTAGGACCGGCGCCGGGACATCAGGACGTTGCGGCCGTCGGCGACCGTCAGGTGGACGCGCGGATCCGCGAGAACGTTGCGATTCTCCGGGGCAAAGGCGACCGTCGCGTCTTTGGCCGCGGCTTCGATGTCCACGATCTCGATCGACCGGACCGGATACCGAGCGATCGCGGCCGCCGAAACTCCGGTTCCGAGTCCGAGCACGAACACGTCCTTCGGATCCGGGTGCAAGAGCATCGGCAAGTGACCCAGGAGGAGCTGGTT
>DATDNV010000136.1:0-6616 GCA_036518075.1 Thermoanaerobaculia bacterium | reverse complement strand
GCTCGCGGCCTCTTCGACCCCGTTGGAAACGAGGAGCCGCACGTCGAACTCGTGAGCGAGCGCCCGCGCCAGCTCGAGAGCGCGAATTCCCATGCCCGCCATCCGCGGCCGGATCGGCTCGGGTGCAAGAACGACGACCCGTCTCAACGGCGCCCGCGAATCCGGTCGAGCAGCAGATGGAGCCGCCAGGTTCGCGACCCGTAGATCTGGTGCAGGATGGAGCTCAATCGGTCGATTTCCGTCCGCGTTTCGAAGAGCTCGCGCGAATTCTTCTCGTTGGTCGCGAAGAGCTCGCCCACGCGCGCGTGCACGAGCTCGTTTTCGGCCAGAAGCTGCGAGCGTTCCGCTTCGAGACGTGCGAGCCGGCTCCGCGCGTCCGCGGCGTTCGCCCTTTCCGACTGAAGCTGTCCGAGCTCTCTCTCGGCCCTCTCGCGAGCCATGTTCAGCTTTCGATGGCTCTCCCTCTGGTATCGAAGCTCTCCCTGCGCGATTCCGTCGCGTTCGGCCAGCCGCGCGATCTGGACGCGCATGCGGTCGAGCACACGGCCCAGGCCCTCGGGGCTTCGCCGATGCGCGTACCGGTTATAAATCGTCTCCCTCGCCTGGATGAACGGCGCCTCTCCCGCCGCGACATGAGCCGAATCTCCGGCGCTCTCCTCGAAAACTCGGTACTCGCAGGTGACCGCGCGAATGTGCCGGAAGGGCGCCTCGAACGAAAGACGGATCAGCAGGTCCCAGTCCTCGGAGTATTCGAGCCCGACGTCGAATGCGCCGGCCCGGCGGCAAAGGTCCCGAGGCGCGATGAGCGTGTGCAAGGGAATGTAGTTGGCGAGCAGGAGGTAGTCCGGATCGTAGTCGAGCGAATATTGAAGCTCCCGATGCCTCGTCTCCCATCCTTCGCTGCCGCGCGTGTACGCGACGGTGACGGCGTCGGAGTAGACGACCGGCTGCGGTCCCTGCCGGTGCGCGCGAACGAGACGCTCGACGTGGTCCGGATAGCAGAGGTCATCGTCGTCGAGAAACGCCACGAGGTCGCTCGTGGCGAGATCGAGCCCGCGATTGGCCGCGGCCGAACGCCCCCGACGCTCGCTCGACTCTTCGACCACGATCGAGAACGCGTCGCGATAGGAGGCGGCGAGCTCGCCCAGAGACGCGCCGCCGTCGTTGACCACGACCACCTCATGCGGGCGGGCCGTCTGCCAACGCAGGCTGTCGAGCGCTTCCTGCAGGAGGGCGGGCCGATTGCGAGTCCGCACGACGACCGAGACCGGAGCCGGCCCTCTCTCGCCGTCCGTGACGACCGAGGGCCCGATGGAGCGCCGGAACTCTTCGAGAGAACGCGTCGACGCCTCCGCGTGCGCGATCACGCGGAAGGCTTCGGCGGGCCCCGCGCCCGGGACGGTCAAGCGGCGGTAGACGTTCAGTCCATCGATCGCTCCGGCATAGTCGCGCACCTGCTGCTGCGAGACGAACGCTGCGAGCGCTTCCCGCTTGATCGAAGCGACGGAGGCAATGTCGACCAGCGTGTTCGGCAGCAGCGGATGGGTCAGCTCGTAAAACCCCATCCGCATGAAGCGGAGCCGATCATGGTCGGGGTCGGCGAGCCGCGAGCCGGCCACCAGCTCGTAGAGTGCCTCCGCGAGCGCCCGATGGTCCGGATGAATCTCGACCGGGGAGGGACAGAGGATCAGATCGGGAGAAAACTCTCGAACCTGGGTCAGCAGCTCTTCTCTCAGCTCCTCGCGCCGCGACGCCAGCTCCCGGTCGGGTAAGGCAGCGAAGACGGGCTCGGCGATTCCGAGCACTCGCGCCGCGCGCCGCGACTCCTCGCGCCGCCGCGAGCCATATTCCTCGTCCGAGCCCGCGGGCCTCTCCTGCTTCTGACCGTCGGTGGCGACCCAGACGCGGATCGCCTCCGCGCGGTTGGCGTTCAGCGCCAGCGTGCCTCCGGCTCCGAGAACCTCGTCGTCGGGATGCGCGGCCAAGACGAGGATCCGAGCGCCTTCGAGCGGGCTCGTCTGATACGGAATCCGGAGAGATTCCTCGTTCTCGCTCTCGCTGATGCCTTTGGTCACGCCTGCGGGAGTTTAACCCGCATTATTCATGAACGACTCCGGCGGCTTTCTGCGCAGGCGTTCGGTTAGCGGCGGGCGAACCCGCCGCTTGTCGCGCTCTGCGAGCGCTCGGTGCCGCGAACGGCGCCGAGAATTTTCTGACCCGGGGCCGACCCGCGCTGAGAGGCTCCCGTTTAGAAAAGTTTATTGGCCCGCGCAGCGGGCCGGTGCAGACGTCTCGCCGTCGTCGCGCTTCCTTGCCTCGACGAACTCTCAGTCGCCGCCGCGCGACGCGGCGGGTGGCTCTGTCGCGGACATTTGTCTGCCCAGCCCGACGTCATATGTCTGTCGCAGGGCTAGTGTGCCCAATCACTTGTGCGCGTTCCGGCCGGGTGTCCATGAATAATCCGGGTTAGCCGTTCTAGACGACGTCGTAGATCGAAGGAAGGAACTGTCCGTGTTCCAAGAACTCCCGGGCCGTCTCCTCTTCGAACACCCGGCCGATGAAATGAAAACCGGCATCCCGCGTTTCCCCGGCGAGCTGATCGAGCCATCGCCGAGCCGGACCTCCCGGCGTTTTCCAAAAGACGAGCGTTCGGGCGCCGAGGCGGCGGGCTTCCGCGGCGGCCGCCGAGAAGAGAGGCGGCAGATCCGATCCGTCGGCGTCCCGGCTCAGATAATCGGCGACGAGACCTCGGTCGCCGACGACGGACAATGCGGCCCAGGCGGTCCAACGATCTTCGGTTCCGCGCCAGATCATCCGGTAGTAGCGGGTGGGTCGCGCGTGAAAGCGCCAGTTCGTTCTCTCCCGGTCGCGCACCGGAGCATTGGGCAGGTGGCTCGCCGCCGCCGTCCAGAGATCGTCGAAGCCCTCGGAGACGAAATCCGAGCAGCCGAAGTCGGTCGGCGGCGCCGGAAACGCCTCGCAGAGAACGTGGATCTCGCGGACGGGGAAGAAGTCACGCGTGCCGCCCAGACGGTTGCTGATCGCGTGCGCCCGAGCGTGGGGAAAGCCGAACGTAAACGGGACCCCGCGCCCGCGGACCGCCTCGTAGAACGCCTGCGCCATGTCCCCGTAGATGTTTCGCGCTTTGGAGAGACTCCGAGCGGAGCGGTCGGTGGCGACGTCGCCGGCCGAGAAGACGACCCGCTCGCGGCCTCCCAGCCGGAACCGCATCGGCCAGCCCGCGAAATTGCCGACGATCCTTCCCTCCGATTCGGCCACCATTCCGAACCACCCGTCCGGGTTCCTCTGGAACTTCCAGCGCCATTCCTCCTCCGGAAGCTCCTGACCATAGGCTCTCGCGAACAGGGCGCGAATGCCGGGAACGTCCTCGAGGACCGCCTCTCGAACCCGATACGGGGTCACGGCTTGTCCCAGACGAACGTCTCGAGCGGCCACCCGTCAGCCGTGCGGAAACTTCGGAGATAGAGAGACCCGGAGGACAGCGACGGAACGACCTCGGCCGGGAGCTCGAAGTCTTCGGACAGGGAGGCGGACGCGAAGGGAAGCAACGATGGGTTGGGCGAGATGGCGACGGCTGCCCCCGGCCGGGCCGGAATCCTCGGCCGCTCCAGCCGCGCCGCGATCACCGGACGCGCCAGATGCCGAGCGCTCTGCAGCAGGCTCGCTCCCAGTGGGCCATATCGACGTCGGCGATAGAGGAGCGCCCCGGCCGCCCTCCGCGCCTGAGTCTCGGGATTGCGCTCGGCACTGCGCCCATAGAGATGCTGCACCGTTGCAGAAGGAAGATACCGAAGCTTCAGCCCGCGAGCGCGTACGCGGTCCTCCCAGTCGGTCTCTTCGAACTCGAAGGAAAAGCTTTCATCGAAAAGGCCCGCCCGATCGAACACGTCGCGCCGCGTCGCCAGCACGGCCCCGGTCAAATGCGCCGCGTCGCCACCCGTCTCCCAGAGACGCAGCGTCTCCCGCGCAAACGCCGCGAATCGCATCCGGTCGAGGCTCGGCCAGCGCCCCGCGACGAGCTGGCCCAGGTCGCGCCAGAAGCGCGGGCCGTAGCCGGGTGGCATCCGGATCCGGCCGGCGGCGTCCCAGAAAGCGAGCGGGGCCACGGCGCCGACCTGGCTGTCTTCGAGAGCGCCCAGAAGCCGCGCGAGGGTTCCCGGAGCGTAGAGAACGTCCGCGTTGGAGAGAACGATCCGAGAGGCGGTCGCGCGGGCCAACCCGGCGTTGCAGCCGCCGGAGTAGCCCCGGTTGTCCGCCAGCGGGAGAAAGACATCGGCGGCGGCGGACCGAAGCCGTTCGACCTCGGCGCGACCGGAGCCGCAATCGACCAGCACCACCTCTCCGGCAATGGACCCCGACTCCATGTCGCGGCGCAAGGACTCGATACACAGCGCCGCCTCGGCGGCGGTGCGGTGGCTGACGACGACGATCGAAACCTCGCGCTTCACGAGGAGGGCTCCGGCCGACTCGACGTCATCGCTGCCGCTCGCCGCTCTCGCCGTAGCTCCGAATCGCTTGGGCGTCCGCGAGAGCGCGCGAGAAGACCTCCTCCAGCTTCTGCGCAACCGACGCGGAATCGAAGCGGGAAGCCGCCCGGGGACCCTCGATGCGGGCACGCGCCCGAGCCTTCTCTCCGACGAGGTCGGGCAGCGCCGCCGCAAGAGCCTCGGGATCGCCGTCGGCGAAATACCAGGCGGCTTCGCCGGCGATCTCTCGATGGGTCGGGGTATCGGACAGAAGCGCGGGCAGTCCCGACGCGAGCGCCTCGAGGACGGGAAGGCCAAAGCCCTCTTCCGGGCGGGAAGGCCCGATGAAGAGATCGGCATCCCGGTAAGCGAACGGCATCCGCGACGGATCGAGCGACCGGTGATATTCGGCGATGAGGTCGTCTTCCGTCTCCGCCGGCGCCGGCGGTTCCGTCGAGATCCGGCAAAGACGAAATTGCCCGCCCTTCGACCTCCAGATCCGAAGTCCTTCGAGTGCGACGTCGATGCCTTTGACGATTCCTTCGTACTGGCCGACGAGCAGCACCGTCGGGCGCGCGCGGCTTCGGATCTCGCCCGGATGGAAAAGACTGCCGTCGAAGGCTTGTCCGACGAAGGTCACCGGCTCGAACCCCTTGCGTCGGAGTTTTTCGGCGAGCGTCTCGGAGATCGCGAGCTTGTGCGTCGGAAGCGAATAAGCCTCCTCGATCCGGGAGCGGACGGGCGCGTAGAAATCGAGATCGCCCTCGTAGCCCTGGCAAAGATGAAAGACGGGTCCCGTTGCGCCCCGAAATGCTGGTTCGGCGGTCGTCCAGAAGGTCGCGATCCGCACGTCTGCGGACGAAAGCTCCCGCGACTCCGAGAACGACGACAGCTCCGTCCGAACGCGTCCGAGCTCGAGCCACCTCTCCGCCGGACGAGGCGACACGATCGCGACGCTATGGCCGCGGCGAGCCAGCGCTTCGGCCTGCAGCGCGACGACTTTCACCCCTCCGCAGAGCTCGGTCGACTCCAGAAGGTAGACGATCCGCATCGAATCAGTCGGAAGTCCGAGCCGGCCACCAGAGGCAGGCTCCCGCCAGCGGGTAACGCTGTTCCAATAGCGGCGGTCGCTCTGAAGTGTTCGCGCTCAATCGAAAATCCACTTTAGAACTTAACATCGGGAGACGCATTCCCCTTTGCCCGCGCCACCGCGATCCAGGAGCGCGTCCACAGGCTCGTTCGATCGAGGAACGGCCAATCTCCCAGTTGAGCCAAGAATGGCTCGGCCTCCGGAGGGGAGCCACGCACGCCTTCGACACGTTCGACCCGCCAGCCCGCCTCGACGAGCAACTCCTGAATCAGACGGCGATCGAACCAGCGAAGCCGAGTGACGCCGAACGATTCGGCCCAGGCTCCATCCAGGCGGCCGGCGAGAAGGTCCCGAACCAGCGGAAGATAGCCGACGTTCGGCACGGCGGCGACCAGAGCCGCGTCCGGAGTCGCGACCTCTTTTGCCAGCGCGAGCGGCCGCACAGGGTCCACCTGAGCCTCGAGGACTCCGGAAAAGACAAATCCATCGAATTTTTCGCCGGCAAGGGAAAGTCGCTGCAGCGCGCTCACCGGATCGCCGCCGAGTTTCTCGACGATGCACGGCCGACGGGGCGGCCGCGGCAGAAAATCGAGCAGTCCGGATTTGCCCGCGTGGCTTGAAAGGAAAGGGGAAGACGAGTCGGTCAAGAAGATCTCGCGGTCGAGGCCTGAGCGATCGGCACCCCGTCGCGAGCTTCCAATCCCGTTTCCACGAGACTCCACGTGTGAGTCGGCCGGATGAGGCCCACGGTGTAGTCCGGAGGAGTGACCGTGAACCCTGGATCGAGCACGCGCATGTCGTGGAGATGGAGCGCCTGTTCGTCGGTCAGGAAGGCGTAGACCTTGAAGTCTCCCTGCGCGAGTGGAAGCTCGGGCACGTGGAGACGGACGCGGTAGCTGCTCGCTCCGCGCAGCGGCGCCCAGCTCTCCGCGCGGGTGTCCATCGCGAAGGCCTGCACTCCGTCGTGCCGGTCGATGCCGATCCGGACATGAAAGGCGAGCTCCGAGTCCGCGGTCTGAAAAGCCAGATCGACGGCGAA
>DATDNV010000135.1:0-7309 GCA_036518075.1 Thermoanaerobaculia bacterium | reverse complement strand
TGTGAACGATATTGGGATGATTCAGCTGCGCCGCGAGCTTCGCCTCGTCGGCGAACATCGCGATGAACTCTTCGTTGTCCGCCAGGTGCGGAAGGATCTTCTTGATGGCGAGGATTTTCTGAAAGCCCTCGACCCCGCTGCGGCGGGCTTTGTACAGTTCGGCCATTCCCCCGGCCGCGATGCGCTCCAGAATCTCGTAGGCGCCGAACCGGTCGGGGCCCGACGTGGAGACGGAAACGTGGGAGGGCTCCGGTCGAGAGGCGGCCGACAGGCTCTCGGAGAGAGAGGGGGCCGGAGTGCCGGCGGCGGGAGTCGGGACAGCAATGCCGGGCCCCGTTCCGGGTTTCGGCCGAGGTCCCAGCTTGATTCCCGAGAGAGTGTCGGAAATCATCCGTTCGATCTCGGTGTCGGTGGAGAATCGCGCTGGACCTGCCGGAGGCGTCGTCTCGGATCGCGGCGTCGGCCGGTTGTTCAGGATCCCCGAAAGCGTGTCGCGGAGTCTCTTCTCGACTGCTTCCTCCGTGTCCATCGCACGCGCAGGCGCTGAAGGCGCGGGAGCGGCCTGTCCGCCCACCTCCTGGAGGACGTCGGAAAAAATGTCGGAGGAGGTCAACGCGGCGGCCGGCTTGGAGATCTCGAGAGAGGGAATCCGGACGGTCCGGGAAGCGAGATCGGTGGACTCACCCGCGAAGGCGAGCGCCGAGCGGAACTCGTCCTCGCTGAACGGCTTGACCAGAAGGTCGAATGCTCCGACGCGCTGGGCGTCGGCTTTGCGGTTGCTTCCCTTGTAGCCCGAGACCATCAGCAGGATCGGCGGGGCGGTCGCGCCTCCCTTGCGACGAATCTCTCGAATGACTTCGGCGGAAGGCAGCCGAGGCAACATCCCGGACAGGACGACGAGATCAAAACGTCCCGACGAGAAGGCGGCCAGACCCTCTTCCCCGTCGTGCGCCTCGGTGACCGCATAGTCACCCGCCTCCAACAGACTCCGAAGCCGCTCGAGCGAGCGGGGCTCGTATTCGATCAGGAGGACCTTTTTTGTCATCGAGGCTCGCGCTCGCGAGTCTTCACATGATACAGCAGATGCTCGACTTCCCCGCGCCCGACGCCTCGGACCGCGAGTCGCGACGCATATAATCCGCCTCGTTCAAACGAGGAGCACTCCCGATGTCCGGTCATAGCAAGTGGGCCACGATCAAGCACAAAAAAGGGGCGGCCGACGCCAAACGTGGACGGCTCTTCACGAAGCTCATCAAGGAGATCACGATGTCCGCCCGGTTGGGCGGCGGCGATCCTGGCGGCAATCCGCGGCTCCGGAAGGCGATCGACGAGGCGAAGGCAGTCAACATGCCCGCCGACAACATCAAGCGCGCGGTGCAAAGAGGAACGGGCGAGCTGCCGGGCGTCAACTACGAAGAGATCACCTTCGAGGGCTACGGGCCCGGAGGCGCGGCGGTGCTGATCGAAGCGATGACCGACAACAAGAACCGGACGCTCCCCGAGATCCGCACGATCTTCTCCAAGCACGGCGGCAACCTGGGTGAGAGCGGTTCAGTGCGATTCCTCTTTCAGAAGAAGGGCTACATCACGATCGACAAGACGCGCGCGACGGAAGACCAGGTCATGGAGGCCGCGATCGAAGCCGGCGCCGAGGACGTGACCTCCGAAGGCGAGCTGCACGAAGTGCAGACCGCCCCGGAAAGTCTCTCCGAGGTCAAGGAGTCGCTGGAGAAGCGCGGTCTGCCGCTGGCAGTGGCCGAGGTCTCGATGATCCCGACCACCGAAGTGAAGCTCGATGCGCGCAAGGCCGAGCAGATGATGAAGCTGATGGAAGCGCTGGAGGACCACGAGGATGTCCAGCACGTCTGGGCGAATTTCGATTTCGAGGAAGCCGGATAGCTCTCGGCTCACAGCTTTCAGCTCTCAGCCAGAGATTGATCCTTCGCATGGCTGAAGCTGACAGCTGAACGCTGATAGCTCGTCCATGCGCGTCATCGGGTTCGATCCGGGCACCGCGGCGACCGGATACGGAATCGTCCTCTTCGAGTCGGGCCGCCTGCGCCTGGAAGGTTGCGGCGTGTGGCGGCCTCCCGCCTCGCTGTCCCTTTCGGAGCGGCTCGAGTTTCTGCTGACTCGCGCGCACGAGCTGATCACCACCCGGGGACCGGCGGCCGTATCGATCGAGACCGTTTTTGCCGGCCGCAATGTCTCCTCGGCGATCAAGCTTTCGCATGCGCGGGGCGTTCTGCTGGCCGCCGCAGCCCAGTGCCGCGTTCCCGTCTTCGAGTACGAGCCGCGGCTCGTCAAGAAGGCTCTCGTCGGGTACGGCAACGCCGAAAAGAACCAGGTCCGCAGCATGGTCCTTTCGCTGCTCGCCCGACAGCGCGCCCGCGTTCCCCTCGATGCCGCCGATGCGCTCGCGCTCGCCGTCTGTCACGTGCACGCCTGCCCGAGCGGCGCGCGCTAAAGGGATTTCTCAAGACACTGTTCCTGCTTGGAACGGCCGGCGCCGGTCCCGCCTCCGACATCTGAACCGGCCCGCTGCGCGGGCCAATTAACTTTTCTAACCGGACCGCGCTCGAGGCTGGCTCAGCTCTCGTTTAGAAAATTTCCGGCCGCCGCTCGCGTAGCGAGCGCCTGCGGCCCAGTCCACGCGAGGTGGCCGGCGGCAGGACCCGCCCGGCTTTCAAGCAATATCAACCGACTGTGGAGAAGCGGCAACTGGCTCCGCGCCTGTCGCCCGCCGCCTCGGCTGCTATCATGAGGACGGACAATGTCCTTTCAGGGCTCGATTACCGAACTCCCGGTCCCCGACATCATTCAGCTCGTTTCCGTGTCGGGCAAAACCGGCATGTTCACGCTGGTTCGCGGAAGCGAACGCGGATACATCTATCTGAGAAACGGGCAGATGGTCCACGCGCGCCTCGGAGACCTGACCGGTGAAGAGGCGATCTACGCGCTCGCCATCTGGTCTTCCGGAGATTTCCAGTTCACGCCCAATGAAGAGCCGGATGCGACGACGATCGAGAAGTCCAACACCTCGCTCCTCATGGAGGCCGCTCGGCGGCTGGACGAATGGAAAGTCCTCTCCCGGAAGATTCCCGGAGTCGACTACATTCCGGTTCTGATCCTGCGCGACACGGCCGAGCCGGTCACCCTTTCACCCGTCGAGTGGAACGTCGTGACACGCGTCGATGGCAAGAAGACGATCGAAGAGCTCGCTCGCGCCGTTCAGCTCTCGTCGTTCGAGACGTCCAAGGTTCTCTATGGTCTGATCACTTCCGGCCTGGTCGAGATGCGCTCGAAGGACGCGCCCCGACCCGGGACGGGAACAACGGCGCCGCAACCGGTTCTGGGCGACGAGAAGAAGATTCTGATGATCCTGTGCACGCGGGTGAAGCAGGAGGCCGAGATCGCGTTGGGCGAGACGAACCTGCCCGGAATCGAACGCCCCTACAAGCAGGCGCTGGCCGAGATCGACCGTGGAAGAGGGGTCGAAGCCGTGAGGGACCTGATCCGGCTCACGGAAAAGGCGATCGCGTCGATCCGGGGCCCGGCTCGCATGAAGGCGTTTCAGGACAAGATGTCCCTGGTGATGCAGCCCAAGGCCTGAGCGCCTTTCCCCCCATCCGGACTTCCCCGAGCCGATTTCAACCCCAGGGCCTTATCGAGCCGGCCTCTAACTGCCTGACGCCTCAAGCCTGGGGCCTACCGACCCCATAAAGATGTTTGGCAATACGGCTATTTTGGCTTATTCTATTCGGAAGACTCGGTTCCCCCGGCGCGAAAGGAGTACGCATGAAGGCCAACTGTAAGGCGCTGTTCGGGCTAATTCTTGGCCTGTCGAGCGCCGTCGCCTCCGCGCAAATCGCCCCGAGCAACCACGGCGACATCGGGCTCTTCACGATGCCCACCGCCGATACGGCCCGTCCCGGTCAGATCACGCTCGGCCTGTACGGATGGAAAGAACAGCTGGTGGCGGCGAATTTGGCCTTCCAGGACAACGAAGATCGGACGCGCTTGTACAGTCATTGGGCGGGAGAGATCTCGTTCGGAATCGGCCTGACCAGGAACTGGGACGCGTTCATCAGCGCCGGAGCGGAGCGGTTCGAGAACCGCGGAGGCTGGGAGGGCGGAGCGATCAATAGCATCCCCTTCCAGGACGATTTCCGAGCGGACCAGCCGCGAAAGATTCGAATCGGCACCAAGTATCGCTGGGTGTCGGAAGCGGATCCCGACCTGCGGATCGCGCTGTTTGGGGCGATGCATCTGCCGACCGGAAACACGAACCTGACCGTCGACTCTGTCGACGCGGATGTCACCGAGGTCAACTCCCGGCGAACCGACTGGGAGTGGGGCGCCGTGATGACCAAGGGCATCCTCTCCGTCATGGGCTCCTACACGCTTTCCGGAAAGCACGACAACGACATCCGCGTGTCCAATATCTTCCGAGTGGCGGCCGGCGTCGAAGTTCCGATCGTTCCGTTCTTCCATCTCATCGGCGAGGTCGACCGGACGATGTATGACGGCGGAGACCTGCCGCCGGACAACTACTCGATGTTGAACCTGGGCGGACGTTTCTTCTTTGGCCACAGCGGCTGGGCGGCGTCGGCCGCCGTCAACGCGAACCTCGATCAGCTCTTCAAGCATGGCTTCTCCCCGACGCCGGTGGCCGGTCTGGTCGGCATCACATACGCGGCCTGGCCGCCGCCACCGCCCCCGCCGGTCGTCATTCCTCCGCCGACCTCGGCGCCTCCGGTCGAGGAGCCGAAGGCCGAAGAGGCGCAACCCGTCCCGGCGCCGCGCGCTCCGGCTCCGCCCCCGCCAACGCCGAGGATGACGCGGGATGAGATCTTCTTCGACGCGAACAGCGCCCGGCTGACCAACATTGCGAAGGCCGTGCTCGATGGCATCGCGCTGCGAATGAAAAACGACTTGAATGCGACCGCCGCGATCACGGGCTATTCCGACAACGCGGGCACCGAAGAGGCGAACATGGCGATCTCGGCGAAGAGAGCCGAAGCCGCCAAGGAATATCTGGTGACGCGCCACGGCATCGACCCCAATCGCATCGTCACGAGCGCCAAGGGTTCGACGGAGCCCGCCTATGACAACGCGACGGCCGACGGCCGCGCGAAGAATCGTCGGGCACTGATCGTCGTCACGCTCGTGTCGGGCGCGTGAGTTCCGCCCCGCCCGGGAGCGCATCCGAGCCCCCTCGCGGCGAGGGGGCTTTTTTCACTCCAGCGGTTAAGCCTCCGGCTCTCGATTCCCCCGGCCGGGCGGGCGGGCTTGCTGTTTCCCTCGCCGCGGGAGTCGCCTTGCTCTACTACGGCCGCGCGTTGTGGGTCACGCTCGCCTTCGCGCTCTTTCTGGCCTCGGCGATGCGTCCGTTCGTTTCGCTGCTCGAGCGGGCGCGGATCCCCCGGGTCCTGGCGATCCTTCTCCTGCTCTTCGTCCTCGTCGGCGGAGTCGCGCTGATGATCATCAACATCACGGCACAGCTCAACCAGTTTTACGTCGATCTGCCGCGCTATCAGGGGCGCATCCGGGAGCTCGTCTCCAAGCTCACCGATTTCGTCAACTCGCTGCGCGAGCGCATGGGGGCCATCCTTCCGGAGGACACGCGCGCCGTCCGCGAGGTCAAGATCAGCGAGAGCCCGCTGGCCACGACCCGGGCGCTCGTGGCGCAGGTCGGCGCGACGCTCGAATTCGTCCTCTACGCCGCGGCCGTTCCTTTCCTCACGTTCTTCATGCTGAAAGACCGCGAGAAATTCGCGCGCGTCATCGAAGGGATCTTCGCCCGAAACCCGAGGATGGCGGGGACCGACGTCACCCGCGCGATCTCCCGGACGCTCAGCGGCTATGCGCTCGGGCTCTCGTTCGTGATGCTCATCATGGCGTCGGCGACCACCCTCGCCCTCATGTCGATGGGCATGAGCTACTACTACATCCTGGGGCCCCTGGCGGGGATCGCGATCCTGCTGCCCTACGTCGGCATCATTCTTTCGACCGTTCCCGCCGTTCTCATCGCCTACTTCCAATTCGGTGGCGCCAAAGCCGCGCTGGTCCTTCTCGTCTATTCCCTTCTGCAGTTCCTCGAAGGCAATATCCTCACGCCGCTCGTCGTCGGCGGCCGCGTGCGTCTCTTTCCGCTCACCGTCATGGTGGCCTTCATCTTCTGGGGATTGATGTGGGGGATCGCCGGAGCGATCCTCGCTGTCCCGCTGACGTCGACGATCAAGGTCGTGTGCGAGAACGTGCGCGGCTGGGAGGGCGTCGCGCGATTGCTCGGAGAGCCGGATCCGTTTCCGAGTGGGACGTAAGGGCCCCGGAGCGGAGACGCGAGAAGCGTTATATCAGATCTGATATAAGAACGAGCCGCTCGCCTCAACCTTCAGCCTCGGGCTTCGGACCTTCCGCTACTTTTTCCTCCCCAACGAAATCACGCTTCCGAGAAAACCGGCGGACGTTCCGATGACCGGCAGGAGCAGCGCGACCCGCCAATCGAGGAAGTGAGCCCAGAGCAGCGACAGGACGGGATGTGGGTGGCGCAGGAGAGCGCGAGACACCAGAAGGAAGGTCGCGTAGAGAAGAGTCAGGGCCAGGCCTCCGCCGACGAGCCCCTCGAACGAAGCGTGCAGCCAGAAGGGCGCGCGAACCGCCGTCTCGGTGGCGCCCATCAGACGCATGATTTCGATCTCGTCCCGATGCAGATCGAGAGCCAGCCGGATGGCGGACGAAACCGAAAGAATCGCCGCGAGCGCCAGGACGACTCCAAGGAAGATCCCGATGCCTCGAAGGATCCCGACGGCGTCGCGGAACCGCCGCGCGGCGGTCTCCTCGGTCTCCGCCGATTCGACCCCGGGCCATCCGCGGGCCTCGGCGGCCAGCACCGACGCGGACCCGGGCCGGGCGGTGGACCGGAGAAAGATTTCGAGCGTGGGCGGAAACGGCGGCTCCGAGAGGCCCGTCAGCGCCGCGGCGAGATCGGGATAGGTCTTTCGGAAACGCTCGAGCGCCGCAGAGCTCGAAACGATGACGATGCGGCCAACCCGCGCATCCGCCGCCGCTCGATTGGCGAGACCATCTGCATCCGCGGAGGGCTCGAGCGTCAAGACGAGCCCGGGAATCTCTTTTTCCGTCGCGACGATGCGCGCAAGATTGCGTGACACGAGAGCCAGGAGCCCCGGAACGTACAAGGCCAGCGCCACCAACCCAACCGCCATCGCCGTCTGGCGCGGACCGCTCTTGGCGATCGACCAGGCTTCACCGAAGACGTAGCGCGGTTTGACGGCCATGTAAGGTC
>DATDNV010000134.1:0-3817 GCA_036518075.1 Thermoanaerobaculia bacterium | reverse complement strand
CCCGCTACCCGCTACCCGCTACCCGCTACCCGCTACCCGCTACCCGCTACCCGCTACCCGCTACCCGCTACCCGCTCCTTCCCTCAGGATCTCAACGCCTCCATCGGGTCCACGCGCGAGGCGCGGCGAGCCGGGAGGTAGCAAGCCGCCATCGAAACGGCGGTCAGGGTCACGCCGACCGCCGCGAGGGTCAGAGGATCGGCCGCGCTCACACGGTACAAAGAGCTCGAGAGCCAGTGAGTGAGGATGCGGGCGGCCAGGAGCCCGAGCGCGAGCCCGGTGCCGAGAAGGGCCAAGCCCCGCCCCATCACGAGCCAGGCCACGTCTCTGGGTCGCGCTCCCATGGCGATCCGCACGCCGATCTCGGGGATGCGCTGGCGAACCGAGAAAGCCAGCAACCCGTAAAGGCCGATGCCGGCCAGAAGGAGGCCGATCGCCGCGAGAGCGCCCATCAACACCGCGCCAAAACGCTCGGGAAGCAGGACTTCGGCCAGGCGTTCATCCAGGTTCGCGACGCCCATGATCGGCTGGGCGGGATCGACGGCTCGCACGGCGCCGCGAAGCGCGGCCGCGACTCCGGCCGCGTCCCCGGCGACCCGGACCGCGAGGTTGAGGGGCAGCTCGACCGGCAGAGGGAGAGGCTGTTGCGCGTAGGGCAGGTACCAGACGGGCCGATCGATTCGATAGTTGAATCGGTCTTCCTTGGTGTCGCCGACGACCCCCGCCACCGTCAGCCATGGTGTATCGGGGTAGCCGGGGAGCTCGCGCCGGATCCTTTTTCCGAGCGGACTCTCTCCGGGCCAGGCCTGCCGCGCGAACTCCCGGCTCACCACCGCTGTCGGCAGAGTGTCTGCCCGGTCTCTTTCGTCGAAGAGGCGGCCGGCTTCGAGCGTGACGCCCAGAGTCTCGAGATAGCCCGGCGAGACGAGACGATGACCCGTGATCGGCACGGAAGCGGGGTTCATGTTCGGTCTGCCCTCGACGACGTAGACCGAGTCGAGCGAGACGGGATCCAGGGGAAGGTTCGTGGTCATTCCCGCGGAGACGACTCCGGGTAGAGCGCGAACCCGAGCGAGGAGCTCTTGCTCGAACGCGGCTCTCCGCGCGTGATCCGCGTACTTCTGCCGCGAGAGGGGCAGCTGCATCGTCAGGACTCTCTCGGGCCGGAACCCGAGATCCGTTTTCTGGAGACGCTGGAAGCTGCGGAGCATCAAGCTTCCGCCGAAGAGCAGCGCCGTCGAGATCGCGATCTCTCCGACGACCAGCGCGGAGATCGGAACGCGGCTCCGCCCTCCGCCGCCGGCGGGCTGCTGGCGAGGACCGACGCGGGCGGAGAGGTTGCGCAGGCGAGCGGCGCGCCAGGCCGGAAGGATCCCCGCGGAGAGTCCCGCTGCCATCGTCACGAGCACAGACGCGAGCAGCGCCCGTCGATCGATGTGGAAGTCGGTCAGGAACGCCGCCATCGAGACGGCTCGAATCGGGTTCAGGGCGGAAAGGAGCGGCAGAGTCCAGTTGGCGACGAGGATTCCGGCGGCCCCTCCGAGCACCGCGAGAAGAAGGCTCTCGGTCAGGAGCTGGCGCAGGAGCCGGCCGCGTCCGGCGCCCAGCGAGATCCGGATCGCCATCTCGCTCTCCCGGGCGATGCCGCGAACGAGGAGGAGATTGGCGACGTTGGCGCAGCAGATGACGAGGAGAAACGCCACGGCCAGCGTGAGGATCGCGAGCGAGCGGCGGGTGCGCCCGTCGAAATCTCCGAGCAGCTCCGCCCTCGCTTCGACGAGCGTGTAGCTCCACCCGCGCCGGATCTCCGGAAAGTCCCGCTCGAGCCGGCTCGCGATCGCCTTGAGCTCCGAGTCGGCGCGGTCCCGCGTCGCGCCGGGCGCCAGCCGCGCGACCAGGTCGTAGCCGTGCGTCGTCCGCTCCGCCAGCGAGAGCGCGGGAATGTGGACTCGCAGCGGAACCCAGACCTCGGCGCCGTAGGGCAGATCGAACCCTTGCGGAAGCACGCCGATGACCGTGAAACTCGAGCCGTCGAGATGGATGGAGCGGCCGATCGCGGATCGATCCGCGCCGAAGCGCCGCTGCCACAACCCGTGCGACAGCAAGACCACGTTCGGCCCGCCGGGCCGATCTTCTTCCGGAGCGAACCGCCGGCCCAGCAGCGGCGCGACCCCGACCGTCTCGAGGTAGTCGGCGCTGACCGCGGCTCCGGACAGTCTCTCCGGCTCGCCCTGTTCGGCGATCTGGAAGGAGCGGGCCTGGCTCAGCCCGGTCGACGCGAGCGAGGCGGCGTTCTCTTTGTATGCGGCGTATTCGAGGAGCGACGTTCCGAAGGGATCGAACCCCTCGCGCAGCGCGAGCCCGAAGAAGAGTCGGTCGGGACGCGGAAACGGGAGAGGCCGCAGGAGGAGGGCGTTGACCGCCGAGAACAGGGCGGTCGCGGCGCCGATTCCGAGCGCGAGGGTCAGGATCGCGGTCGCCGCAAATCCCGGACTTCGCCCGAGCGTGCGAGCGGCAAACTTCAGATCTCCGAAAACGGTGCTCACTGCCGCCCGTTCCCTATTGCCGCAGAGCGACGGTGGGGTCGATGCCCGCGGCCCGGCGCGCCGGGAGGTAACAGGCGAGGAGAGCGACCGAAGTCAGAACGAGTGTAATCCCCGTATAGGTGAGCGGATCGCTCCCGCCCGCGCCGAAGAGAATCGGTGTCAGGCTGCGTCCGACGAGAAGCGAGAGGGCGAGGCCGACCGCGAGGCCGACCGCGACCAGGCTCATGCCGTTGGCGATGACCATGCCCAGGATTCGCCGGGGTCCCGCCCCCAGCGCCATGCGCAGCCCGATCTCGGGGATCCGCCGCGTGACGGTGTACGCGATGACTCCGTACGTGCCGACCGTCGTCAGCATGAGCGCGAGCAGACCGAACGCCGCGAGCAAATAGGCTCCCACGCGCGTGAGCCAGACGCCCGCTTCGATCTGTTTGTTCAGGGGCTGCGCGTTGAAAACGGGAAGACCCGGATCGAGAGCGGCCACCTCGCGTCGGATCTGGCTCAAGGGCCCCGCAGGACCGTGCTCGTGGCGCACCAGCAGCGCCATCGCCGCCGAGTAGTTCTGCCGGAAGGGAAGATAGATGAAGGGAATCGGGGCTTCTCCCAGAGTGACGTACTTGCTGTCGCGAGCGACGCCGACGATTCGCAGCGGCTCCGTCAGCGTGCCGTCGGCGCGCGGGTTGGGGAAACGAAAGGAGCGTCCCACCGCTTCTTTTCCGGGCCAGAACCGTTTCGCCATCGTCTCGTTGATGATGGCGACGGCGGGGGAGCTTTCGACGTCTTCGGGTCCGAAGGCCCGGCCGGCGGTGATCGGGATCTTCAGCGTCTTGAGATAGTCGCGCTCGACGGTGGCGACGTTGACGAGCACTCCTTTCTCCTTCTCGGACGGGACTTCTCCCTCGACATAGACGGTCCGCTGAAAGCCCGCGGCGAGGGGCAGCCTCGAGGCGATCGTGGCGGACTGGATCTCGGGAAGCCCGGACACACGCTCGAGCAGCTGGCGATAGAACTGGGCTCCGCGCTCGGCATCGTAGCCCTGAAGCGAGACGTCCAGATTGACGCTGAGGACCTGATTGGACGCGAAGCCTGGATCGATCGCGGTCGCCTCGCGAAGGCTTCGCAGCAGAAGTCCGGTCGCGGCGAGCGCCACCGTGGCGAGCGCGACTTCCGCGACGACGAGCACCCGGCGCATGCCGCCGCGCGCTCCGGTTTCGCTTCCTCGTCCCCCTTCCTTGAGCTTCTCGGAGACCTCGGGCCGCGAGGCCTGGAGGGCA